>JALRHE010000184.1 GCA_023253235.1 Steroidobacteraceae bacterium | reverse complement strand
CGGTCAACGACGCCAATACGTTCATCGGTTCGTCGTTTTATGCCGATGATCCGGGTAAGTTCCCTTGGGATAATAAGGACGGCACGCTCTCGGGCGATCGCCCGTACTTGCTCAAGGTATTCGGTCACTACACCACGGATTGGAAAGCCAACTTGGGCGCGTACTTCGTGTTCCAGTCGGGTCAGCCTTGGGAGAAGTGGTCGGGCACTTACTATGGTCTGCGCGTCAACAACTCGTACGACACGACCTCGTCTTACGCCGAGCCCGCGGGTAGCCGTCGCAGCGCCAGTCACTGGCAACTCGATCTGAACTACACGCAGGAATTCCAAGTGGCCTCGTTGCCCACCTTGAAGTTCCGTGCGGATCTCTTCAACGTGTTCGATCGACAGACCGGATACAACATTGATCCGGTCGACTACAGCCCGCAGTTTGGTCAGGCACGCAGCTTCTTCCTGCCGCGGCGTGTGCAGCTCTCGTTGCGCGTCGACTTTTGATAGATACGCAATCGACGAAAAAACCCGCGTCGGCGGGTTTTTTCGTCAAGCGGGTCGGAAACTGAGACCCAAAAGCGGGGTGACAGATGATCAAAGTCGGTCCGATACGTGCGCTGGCGTGGGGCATGCTCGCGCTGCTCGGTTCGGTCGCATCCGCAGCGGGATCCGGTTGGACCAACAAAGTCGATGCCGCGATCGAGGATGCCATCACGCGGCAGCAGATCCCGGGTGCCGTGGTGTGGATCGGGCGTGGTGATCAAACCCTGTACCGTAAAGCGTATGGTTATCGCGCTGTAAAACCGACGCTCGAGCCGATGAGGCTCGACACCGTATTCGACCTGGCATCGTTGACCAAGGGCATCGCGACGGCGACGTCGGTGATGATCCTCGTAGAGGAGGGCAAACTTCGGCTCTCCGATAAAGTCGCGCAACATCTGCCGGAGTTCGCGAGACACGATAAAGATCAGATCACCTTGCGTCATCTGCTGACGCACACGTCGGGTCTGCGTCCGAGTCTCGATCTGAGGGGCGATTGGTTGGGCGCCGATGAGGCCGTTCGGCGAGCTGTCGACGAGCTCCCGCAGTCGGCGCCCGGTGAGCGCTTCGTCTATAGCGATATCGGCTACATCGTCCTGGGTGAAATCGTAGCGAGAGTCGCAGGTCAACCGCTGCAGACATTCGTGCAGCAGCGGATTCTCGATCCGATGCGCATGACATCGGCCGGATTCACACCGATAGAGGCGCGACGCGATGTGATCGCGCCGACCCAGTTCTGTACTGCCTACGGTTGGCCATGCGATGGCCCGAATCAAATATTGCTGCAAGGCATCGTGCACGATCCGACGGCCCGTCGTATGGGTGGCGTGGCAGGTCATGCGGGTTTGTTCGGTTCCGCCGAAGATCTGTCGAGATTCGCGCGCATGTTGCTGCGCGGTGGCGAACTGGATGGACGACGTGTGCTGTCGCCCGCGGGCGTAGTCCGCATGACATCGACGGCAACGCCGCCGAATTTGAATGTGCAGCGTGGGCTCGGCTGGGACATTGACAGCAGTTACTCGGCCAATCGCGGCGACCTATATCCGATTGGATCTTTTGGTCATACGGGTTTTACCGGCACGTCGATCTGGATCGATCCAGTCAGTCGAACCTATGTCGTGCTGCTGACCAACCGGGTGCATCCCGATGGCAAGGGCGATGCGACGCCAGTGCGATCCAAGGTCGCCACGATCGTGGCGGCGGAGTTTTCTGCGAGCGAACCCGTCGATCGATGGCGTGCGCAGCGTTACGCTTCGCCGGAGTTTCCAACTGCGCCACTCGCGCGTGCCGTGAGTGTTGGCGACGTACGGCAAGGTATCGATGTGCTCAGGGCGAGTGGATTTGCGCCGCTGCAGGGCAAACGAGTCGGACTGCTAACCAATCAGACGGGCCGCTCGCACGACGGGTTGACGACTATCGACCTACTGGCGCAAGCGGATGGCGTGACGTTAGCCGCATTGTTCAGCCCTGAGCATGGCATTCGGGGCGAGCTGGATGAAAAGGTGCCTTCGTCGCGCGATGCGAAGACGGGTCTCGTCATTCACTCGCTCTATGGGGAAACTCGTCGACCGACCGACGCGATGTTGGCCAATCTCGATGTCATCGTGATCGACTTGCAAGATGTCGGTGCGCGCTTCTATACGTACGCCACCAGTATGGCTTACATGCTCGAAGCTGCTGCAGCCCGTAAGCTGCCTGTGATCGTGCTGGATCGAATCAACCCCATTGATGGCGTGAGTATCGAGGGCCCAAGTCTCGATTCCGCGGAGTTATCGTTTACGGCTTATCAACCAATGCCGATTCGACATGGTTTGACGATCGGCGAGCTTGCTCGCTACTTCAACCGCAAAACGTCGGCAGCGCTGACGGTGATCCCCGTGCAGGGATGGGATCGTCGCAGCTGGTTCGACGAGTCGGGTCTTCGCTGGGTCAATCCCTCACCAAATCTTCGTAATCTCGTCTCGACGAGCCTCTACCCGGGAGTTGCCACGATCGAAGGAGCGAACGTCTCGGTGGGTCGCGGTACCGACACTCCATTCCAGCTCATTGGTGCACCGTGGATCGATGCAACCGAGCTCGCTCGTGAACTCAATGCGAGAAACATATCGGGCTTACGTGTCTACCCGGTCAGTTTCACGCCGACGAGCAGCAAGTTTGCCGGCGAACTGTGTCATGGTGTGTTCTTCGTCGTGACGGATCGTGCGGCCTTGAAACCGGTACGACTCGGCGTCGAGCTGGCCCACGCCCTGCATCGGTTGTACCCGAGTGAATTCGAGCTTGATCGGATCGCGGGCTTGTTCGGGCGTCAGATCGTCGGGCAGCTTCGATCCGGTCTTTCGGTTGATGTCGTCGTGGATTCCTGGCGGACGGTCGAGAACGAGTGGCGACAGTCGCGGCGGGAGTTTTTGATCTATGGAGTCGAGGGCTCATCGAGATGAAATTGTCGGCTGAACAGGTTGCAGCATTCTTCGATCGCGGCTGGGTGGTGGTTCCCGCGCTGTTCTCCTCGAGCGAGATGAGTCGTGCCCGTGAGGCCTTCGAGCGTTTGTATGTCACAGCACAGCAATTGCGCACGACCCAAAATCACGCCGGTGCGTATTTCGTCTTGGAAGCTCCGCCGCAGGGTGAGGTGATCGTCAAGCGAGTGGTTTGGGCTGGTGGAGCGGAGTCCACGTTGCTGGATTTGTCGGCTGATAGCCGATTGGTTGAGCCTGCTCTGCAGTTACTCGGCAGTGATCATTGCGAGCAGTTGCTATGTCAGGCGCACTTCAAGATGCCCGGTGATGGCGTCTCATTCGATTGGCACCAGGATATTCAGCACCGCGATAAGGGCCCTGGCACCTGGAAGGATTTGAACGGTCGGGGCTCCTATGTGCAGACGATCACGCTGATCGACGACATGACGGAGAAAAACGGGCCGCTCAAGTTCATTCCGCGCGAATCGGTTCGGGGTGATGCCGAGGGACGCATCTTCTCCTCGCACTACGACTACGGCACCCCGATGGATCCTGCAGCGGAGGCTGCGCAGTTCGACGAGTCGGCGGCAATCACGGTCACCGGAGAGAGTGGCTCAGTGCTTTTTTTCGGTCCCTATGCTGTGCATGGCAGCACATCGAACGAATCACAGTTTTCGCGTCGCGTGCTGATCAACGGCTATGCCTACCCGGGCGCCAACGGACGCGTTTATCCGGGTGAGGGGTCTGGCCGCAGATTGCCGCGCGTATGACGTATTTCGGCATCCTCGATTGGTTGGTGGTGGGCGCTTACTTCGCGCTCGTCACTTTGATTGGGCATCGCCTGAGCGGTCGCCAATCCAACGTTCACGAGTACTTCCTCGGCTCGCGTAGTTTGCCTTGGTATGCCGTGTCGGCGTCGATCATCTCTACAACTGTCAGTGGCGTGACCTTCATCGGTGTCCCTGCGTTGGTATTCGCCGACGGCGGGGATTTCCGCTATCTGCAGTTCTGTGTCGCCGGGTTCATCTCGAAGTGGATCTTCGGTCACTGGATCATGCCCAAGCTTTACGCAGGCTCGTATGCCAGTCCCTACGATTACATCCGCGATCGGCTGGGCTCGCGCTTCGGTCAGTTGTCGGCGTTGCTGTTCTTCGTCGGGGCCATTCTGGGGCAAGGCGTGCGCATCTTTGCGGTCTCGCTGGTTCTGGAGCTGCTGACGGGCCTCGATTTCACGTGGTGCGTGATGCTGAGTGTCGGTGTGGCCGTGGTCAGCACTTGGCTCGGCGGCGTAAGGGCCGTCGTGTGGACCGATGTCGTCCAGTTCATCATGTTGATCGCGGGTGGTTTGATTGCCGTTTGGTATGTCGCTGCAGAGTATCCGGGTGGGTTCAGCACGCTGATGAGTGCAGCGGATGACGCTGGAAAAACCCGCATCTTCGACTTTTCGACCGATCCGCTCGTGAGCTTCACGTTCTGGGCCGGCGTCTTCGCAATGCCATTTCAGAATCTGGCGGCCTACGGTACCGATCAGTTGAACACGCAACGCATGTTGTGTTGTCGATCTGTGACCGAGGCTCGCCGCGCGCTCTATGCCAGCAACATTGGTGAGGGAGTAGTCGTACTGTTTCTGTTGGTGGGTGTGTCGCTGTGGGGTTTTTACGGTCGCGAGGCGATAGACCCCGCTTTCGCCGGAATGGTGGCTGAGAATACCGATCGGATTTTTCCTGCGTTCATTCTTTCCGAGTTGCCGAGTGGATTACGCGGCTTCATGGTGGCTGCACTCTTTGCCGCTGCCATGTCGAGCCCGGTCTTGTCGGCATTAGCCGAGACCAGTCTCACGATGTTCCATGATGGGCATCGCCGAGGGACTCTGGCCGATGCTGATGCTGTGTGGCTATCACGTCTTCTCGTCGCGTTCTGGGGTGTCGCGCTCGGTGGATTTGCCATCATGCTCGGCGGAACCGACGAGCGACTCATTCCACTCGCATTCGCCATGACGGCCTATACCTATGGGTCGATGCTGGGCTTGTTCTTGATGGCTTTGTTCATTCCCAAGCGTTACATCCGTCAACCGGCACTCGGCGTCGTGGCATCGATCGTCGGGGTGCTCGTGATCGACAATGCATCGATATTCGGTTTGGTTGACAGCGGTAAGTTGGTCGCATTCCCGTGGTTGTTTCCGCTGGGTTTAGGCTTGTGTCTCGGCGTTGCGTTGCTGCCGATCGGCAAGTCTCACGATACGCAGCCTCGGAGCACGACATGAAGGTCCGGTCGATCGTTACCGCGGTCCTGTTGGTCTTGGGTGTTTGTTCGGTCCCGGCGTCTGCCGAGGAGCTTGAAGCGCGTGTGCGTGAGATGTCCAAGCAGATCGATGGGCGAGTCTCGCTCTACGCGCGCAACCTCGACTCAGGGCGTGACGTCGCCATCGATGCGGACGAGCCGGTACGTACCGCCAGTACGATCAAATTACCGATCGCTTGTGCGGTCGCCCAGTTCGTGGCCGATGGTAAATACGCTTGGTCTGATCGGTTGACCATTCGCGCCGAAGACAAGGTCTCGGGGTCGGGCGTACTCGCGGATTTCAGCGACGGTGAGTCGATCTCGCTGCGCGATGCGACGATGCTGATGATCATAGTCAGTGACAACACGGCCACCAATCTCATCCTCGATCGAGTCGGTGGCGATCCAGTGAACGAATATTTGGCGTCACTCGGTTTCGAGCGGACTCGAGTGATGCGCAAGATTCGAGGGGATGGGAATCAGCTCAAGCCGGCACAGGGGTGGACGCGCGAAGGCGGTCGTCCCGAGAACCAACGTTTCGGTATCGGTGTCTCGACGCCGCGAGAGATGGTTCGCTTGTTGGAGTTGCTCGAGCAGGGGAAAGTGGTCGACGGCGATTCCTCGCGACTCGTTCTGCAGATGCTCGAGCGGCAGCAATACAAGGATGGAATTGGACGCAAAATCGATCAGTTTCGGGTGGCGAGCAAGTCGGGCTCACTCGATGCGCTGCGTAGTGATGTCGGGATCGTCTATACCCCTCACGGGCGCGTGGCGATTGCCATTACGATCGATGGTCTGCCGCAGATAGACTACTCGCCCGATAACGCGGCTCAAAAATGGATTGCCGACGTATCGCTCGTGTTGACGGAGGCGTTGCGATGATCATCCACAAGCCGTATTTGCTGTTCCTCGGTGATGCTCACGATGATCTTGCCGCCAAGACCGCGATCGGCGTGTGGCAATGGCGGCCCGAGGAGTGCGTCGGTCAGTTGCGTTTGCCCGGTTGTGTTCCCAAGTTGCCTATCGATGAAATCGACTTGGAGGAAGGGCGTCGTCGCGGTGCGCGTACCCTGCTCATCGGGGTGGCGAATCGAGGCGGCACCATTGCCGAGAGCTGGATTTCGGTGCTCGTGCGTGCGCTGGAACTTGGTTACGACCTTTGTAACGGTCTGCATACCCGTCTTGGGAGTATCGCCCCCATTCGCGAGGCTGCAGCGCGATCCGGCGCTCGCATCATCGAAGTGCGGGAACCCGCGCAATACCCGATCGCCAACGCGTTGCCTCGCAGCGGGCGCCGTCTACTCGCCGTCGGCACCGACTGTTCGGTTGGCAAGATGTACACGACGCTGGCTTTGGAGCGCGCGTTGCGCGACCGAGGTGTGCCGGCTGATTTTCGCGCGACCGGACAGACCGGCATCATGATCGCGGGCGGCGGTGTTCCAGTCGACGCGGTGGTGTCGGATTTCGTCGCCGGTTCCGTCGAGCAGCTCTGTCCAGCGAATACGCCTGATCACTGGGATCTGATCGAGGGGCAGGGGTCGCTCTTTCACCCGTCATACTCGGGAGTCAGTCTCGGATTACTGCATGGCGCGACGCCCGATGCGTTGGTCATGTGTCATGAGCCAACCCGCCAACACCTGCGCGGTTTGCCGCACTGGCCTGTCCCGACGCTAGAGGACTGCTTCGAGTTGCATTTGCGCTGTGCGCGAATGATGAATCCCGCCGCTCGTTTTGTCGGCATGGCGATCAACACTTCAGCGCTGGCCGATGACGCGGCGCGCCGTTTGCTGAGCGAACTCGCGCAGCGTTTCAGTCTGCCCGCATCGGACCCGGTTCGTTACGGTGTCGACTCGATCGTCGACGAGATACTGCGCTGAGCTAGGCGCTGCGACTTAGCGGCAGAGCGCCGGCTGCTTCTCGATCAAACTGCGCGTTGCCGCAAACTGCTGCAGCGTCGCCGTTGTCGGCGTGTGTCCCTCACCGGGCAGATAAACGCCGAAAGCGATGTCACCCTGCTTGTCGTAGAACAACACACCACGCTGCGTTTCGTCGCCGATGGCGAGTTCCATTACGTAGATTGCCGACAGCTGGTCAGGACGCAAATGGCCATGCATGCCCTCGGCTTCCGATTTCAGATTGAAGAATTGACTGCGCTTCGAGGGTTCTCCCTCGGGTATACGGCCATGTGTTTCAAAGATATGGCCGCCTTTCATGACGACAGTGACAGCTTCGTCCCATGCCGTGAGGCTGGTCCAGACACTGCGGAAAACGCTCGCATCGACTCCGTAACTCGCCGGCGCCAACGCGCTCTGGACGGTTGCCTCCGGCAACGAGAGTTTCGCCGCGACTCGGTAGGGTGCGGGTTTAGCCGGATCAGCCATCGCCGCTTGGATAAGGGATCGTTGTTCGCTCGTTGCGCACAACGGCGAGGCCGCAGCCAGTGGTGCCATCGATACAACGCAGAGTCCGATTGCCAGCAAGAGTGAGTTTCTCATGTCGTGGTCTCCTGAGCGGTGAAAAACGAGGCTACGCTCGATTGCTAGATTCCGTCATTCGTTGAACGTCAGGGCAGAGTGATGGTGGTTTCAAAGACCATCGCCGCACTGCCCACGATCCACACGCCCGCGAGACGACCATCCTCGAACTCCAACTCAACGTCGACTCGACCAGGGCGGTTTTGAAATTGGCCTTGAGCGCCTGAGAACTCGACTTTATCGCCGTTGCGCTCCAGAAGTCCGTGGTGCAAGAGGTAAGCGCCGAGCAGTCCGTGTGCGTTACCACTGACCGGATCTTCGGGAATGCCGATAGCCGGACAAAACATGCGTGACAGCGTGAGGCAGTCCGCTTGCCCCGATTCGGTCGTGAACACGAAGTGTCCCGATGCGCCGAGCTGTGCCGAGAGCGTCGTCAGACGGCCAAAGTCCGGTTTCATCTGCTTCAATTGCTGAGTGCCGCGCACGCCGATGAGCAGTCGATTGCCCGCGCCACCGACGATACGCATCTCGCAGCGCGGATCGAGATCGGCACTCGAGAGTGCGAGGGCATCGAGCACGGCAAGTCGCTCACGTTCATTCAGCTCACGACCTAACGGGGGCGCGGGCTGTCGAACGGCGATACGGCGGTCTGCGCCTGAGCCGCGGATTTCGACGTCGACCCGTCCGGCTTTCTGCTTTTGACGAGCTCGTCCCGGATGTGGTGCGGCATCACGCGAGAGAACGTAGTGGGTCGCGATGGTGGCGTGACCGACGAAGGCGGATTCGGTGCGAGGTGTGAAAAATCGCACGCGCAGATCGTGATCGTCACTCTCGGGCGGCAGTACGAACGCGGTGTCACCGTTGTTGAGCTCGCGGGCGATGGCAAGCATCTCCTCGTCGCTCAATACCTCGGCGCCAAGCACGACACCTGCAGGGTTACCGGTGAAAAGTTGCCGCGTGAACGCGTCGACCTGAAAGACCTGTACGGTTCTCGACATGATCTGCCTCCCATCGGGCGAGGGCCCCATTGGCTGACGCAAGGGGCGCGATTGTAGGCAAGTCGGTCGCCGACTGCATCCAGCACTTGCAACTGGCTGATTTTCAAGCAAAATAACCGCTTACCTTGGGGTGGCCTTTGGGCCTGAGACGTCGCATGGGGCGGCGAACCCGTTGAACCTGATCCGGTTAGTACCGGCGGAGGGAGCAGGTGTATCCATTTCGTCTGTCGCGTTTTGTGTTGGTCTTTTTTGTTCTCGTCGTTCTCGCGCCCGTCGCAGCGGTGTCGGCGGCCGAGTCCGAGCCGGTTCTTGAAGAGGTCATCGTGACCGCGACGTTGCGGCCGATGGCGTCTCTGGAGGTTCCCGCGAGCGTCACGGTCCTTGATCAAGGCACGTTGCAGGCGGCGGGCTTGCAACATCTACAAGACGTGCTGCCACTCGTGCCGAACCTCAACTGGGCTTCCGGCAGCTCCCGACCCCGTTACTTTCAACTACGTGGAATCGGCGAGACGGATCAGTGGCAAGGCGCGCCGAATCCGTCGGTTGGATTTTTGATCGATGGGATGGACTTTTCGGGTATCGGTATGCCAGCGACGCTGCTCGATCTCGAGCAAATCGAAGTATTGCGGGGGCCTCAAGGAACCACCTTCGGTGCCAATGCGTTAGCGGGCTTGCTGCACGTACGTAGTCAAAAGCCGACAGACGAGCAGCAGCAACGTTGGGAGGCCAGTTGGGGCGAGGCGGGCGTGGCGTCACTGGGTCTCGTCGCAGGAGGAGCACTCGGTAAGGAGTCTGCCTGGCGTGTTGCCGCGCAGCGTTATCGTGCCGATGGCGCACGCTATAACGAATTCTTGGCTCGCGACGATACCAACGGATTGTCGGAGGACACCTTGCGCTGGCGCAGCACGCATCGATTTGCACCGCACTGGCAAGCCGATTGGTCTGTGCTTGCGGTCGATCAGGATAACGGCTTCGACGCGTTTTCCATCGATAACTCGCGACGGACTCGATCGGATGATCCTGGTCGTGATCGACAGCGCTCTTACGGTATGTCGCTACAGTTGGCGCGTGAGGGGGCGGTGGAGTTTCGAAGCGTCACTGCACTCGTCGATGCAGACATCCTCTACTCCTTCGACGGCGACTGGGGTTTTGATCCCAACTACGACTTTACCTCGCGATTCCTCCGAGATCGTCAAACCATCAGTCAGGACTTGCGTTGGTTATCGAACGACGGAGGATGGATTGTCGGCCTCTATGGTCTGGATATCCGCGAGAGCAACGATCAGCTCGATCTTTACGGCGGCGAGATCTATCGCAGCTTGCGTAGCGATTATCGGGCTCGCCACGCGGCGCTCTACGGCTCTGTCGATCAGGCGCTGTCGAGTCGCTGGACCCTCACGGTCGGCGCACGCTTCGAGCATCGCGACTCGGATTATGTCGATTCCGATGGTACTGACCTGGCGCCGGGCGAGAGCATGTGGGGTGGTAACGTATCACTCAGCTACCAAATCGATTCGCATCGACGCGCATACGTATCGCTCGCGCGCGGCTACAAGGCGGGAGGTTTCAACATCGGCGCCGTGATTCCGACTGATCGTCGGGAGTTTTCGGAAGAGGTCTTGAACTCGATCGAAGTCGGCTACAAGGCGGAGGATCCGAATCGCCTTTGGCGCCTCGAAGCGAATCTGTTTTTGATGCGACGTGCGGATCAACAAGTGAGCACATCAGCCCAACTCGATCCGGGCGATCCGCTATCGTTCATTTACCTCACGGACAATGCGGCGCGTGGCGAGAATGCGGGCCTAGAAGCCAGCGTCAGTCGCCGAGTGTCGGCGCGTTGGCAGTTGTCGGCTTCGGTGGGTGTTTTGCGTACACGCTTTCTGGATTATGCGACGGTTGATCGCGACCTCGCGGGTCGCGAGCAGGCGCATGCACCCTCGCGACAAGCGGCATTGAGCGCCGAATATCGTCACGAGCGCGGTTGGTTTGCGAGAGCCGATTTACAGCATGTCGCTGCGTTCTACTTCAGCGACAGTCACGATGAACGATCACAGTCCTACAACTTGCTCAATCTGCGCGCGGGCTACGAGACTTTGCGTTGGCGGGTCGATGTGTGGGCTCGCAATGCTCTAGATGAAGACTATGCCCAACGCGGTTTTTTCTTTGGTAACGAGCCGCCGGACTATCCGAACAAGCTGTATGTGCAGCTGGCGGATCCCCGTCGCGTTGGACTCAACGTGACTTGGACGGTGCACTAAGTGCAAAGCTGGCTCGATCAACTACTCGCGACGCATTGGGCTGAGCACGTGGCACTGGTCTGCGGCGTCGTCTATGCCATTCTTGCTGTAAAACGCATCCGCTGGGCCTGGGTGTTTGGTGCCGCCTCGTCTGCTGTGTTGGTATGGTTGGCCGCGGGCGCAGCCTTGCCGCTGCAGGCGGTGTTACAGGCCGTTTACGTGTTGATGGCCGTCTACGGTTTTTGGCACTGGTCGAAGGTGGCACCGGGTGAGACGGTCATCGCCGTGACGATGTGGGGCTGGAGGCGGCACCTCGTCGCGTGGCTCGTCATCGCCGCCTTGGTCTGGTTCGGTGCGCCGCTCTTGCAGCAGCACACCGCAGCGGCGTGGCCACATCTCGATGTGGTGGTCACCGGTCTCAGTCTGCTCGCCACGTGGATGACCGCCCGAGCGATCCTCGAGAACTGGCTTTATTGGCTACTCGTCGATGCGTTGTCGTTCTACATGTATTCGGCGCAGGGTTTGATGTTCGTTGCGATGCTGTATTCGATTTATTTCGTCATCGCCGTTGTTGGTCTGCGCAGCTGGTGGCTACAGCGCCGATGAGTGCGTCGACACCTCGCTCGCTCACGGGTAACCGTATCGAGTTTCGGCAGGGTCAGGATCAGCGTGTCGTTCGTCGGCACTGGAGCAGTGCAGATCGAGCGTCGTGGTTGGGTGCCAGTCGCGATGCAGAGTTAGCCGCGCATCGTTTGGCGAGTCGAGTCGGTATCGCCCCACAGATCACTAATCTGGATTGGGCGTCGCGCTGGATGGAGATCGAGTGGGTGGACGGTGCGCCTCTCGTCGTAGACGAGCTGGTTGCGTCCTCATCGAGATCGGTGCTCGTGACGCTGCTCGATCAGCTACGCAGTCTCGATGCGGCGGACGTTCCAAGGCTCGATGTGTGCGGTCGCATCGAGGAGTTGCTCGATAGGCTGAGTCAGATCGACTCGAACGCAGGGCTGACTTGGCAACCTCGATGGCACGCGCTTCGGACTCAGTCAGAAAAGAGTGCGCCACAGGAGGGCGTGGTATCGCGGTTCCGCCCGTGCCTGGTACACGGCGATCTGCACTCGGGCAATGTGCTGCGCCGAGCGGATGGGCGCTTGATCTGTATCGACTGGGAGTATGCGCACGCAGGGCACCCTCTAGAGGACTTGGCGGGTTTGTTGACCGCGTCGTCGGTCTTGCAGGCGGAGTGGCAGGTGGCGCAGAACGCGACCGCGCCGCGCCCGGATTGGTGGCCGGAGGATGTTTTCGACGCTCTAGGTTGTCTTGGGCATGCAGAGCGAGTGCGACGCTTGAGTTGGTGGGTCGAGGCTCGCCGCATCTTGGACGGGGTTTGGATGGCACTAGCGTCGCATTCCGCTGGAAACGCGTCCCACGCCTAGGCAAACTAGGCACTCAGTTTCAAAGCGAACACAGGATGAGCGAATGCCTACTTTGAAGGTCATCGACCGCGACGGTGTGGAGCACGACGTTCCCGCTCGAGCCGGTGTCAAATTGATGGAAACGCTGCGCGAACTCGAGTACGGCATTTCGGCGATCTGCGGTGGCATGTGCTCCTGCGCGACTTGCCACGTCTATATCGATCCGTCCTGGGCGGCCAAGATTCCCGCACCGATGTCGGATGAGCGTGAATTGATCGAGGAGTTGGCGCATCACAAGGAAGGCTCCCGCCTCTCGTGTCAGATCGATATGACCGACGCGCTCGACGGGCTGCGTGTCACCATCGCACCGGACGAGTGACGGGCGCTCGCGGTGGATTGGTTCGTTCTGTTTCTGGTGGCTGCCGCAAGCATCGCGGTGGCTCGCATCGTTTATCAGGTGCGCCGGACGGCGACCCATCGAGCAGATGATTGGGATGCCAAACTGATCGAGCGACTTCGTCGCGGCGGCATCGATCCCTTCCAGCCTCTGCCAATCGATTTTTTCATTGCCATGCCCACCCTGGAAGCCGCCCAAACGGTGGCGGGTCAGTTGGAAGCCGAGGGCTACACCATCGAGATGCGCGAATCAGCCGAGGGCGGTGCGCATCCGGTCAGCGTCCATGCGGTTAAGGCGATGCACCTGCATGTGCCGGTGATCCGCGCCGCCTCGCAGCGCTTGCGCGAATTGGCGGAAGCGTCGGGCGGTCGTTACGACGGTTGGGCGCCGGGCAAGGCTTAACGCTTTTCCGTCTGCCGTTTCACGGCTTCGGCAGCAGCTTCGATCGCGGCCTGGTCGCCAAGATAGCGGCGACTACGTGGCTGCAATTGAGCATCGAGGTCATACAGTAAAGGCACGCCCGTCGGAATGTTGAGCTCGACGATTTCTTGCTCGGGAACGTTGTCGAGCATTTTGACCATGGCACGTAAGCTGTTGCCGTGCGCCGTCACCAACACATTCTTGCCCGCGCGCAGTTGCGGTGCGATGCCGTTGTCCCACAATGGCTTCACGCGAGCCAAGGTATCTTTGAGCGACTCGGTCGCCGGCAGCAGGGCGGGGTCGATTCCCGCATAGCGACCATCGAAACGCGGATGTCTCGGGTCGTCGACCGATAGCGGCGGCGGTGGGATGTCGTAGCTGCGGCGCCAGATTTTCACCTGTGCTTCGCCGTGTTCAGCCACGGTCTGTGCCTTGTTGAGACCTTGCAAGGCGCCGTAGTGGCGCTCGTTCAGACGCCAGTTCGTTTCGATCGGCACCCACATCCGATCCATCTCGTCGAGCACGATCCAAAGCGTGCGAATCGCTCGCTTGAGAACGGAGGTGTAGGCGACGTCGACATCGATGCCTGCCTTCTGGATTTCACGGCCGGCATTGGCTGCCTCGATACGTCCTTGGGGCGAGAGATCGACGTCCGTCCAACCAGTGAACAGATTCTCCACGTTCCAGATGCTTTGACCGTGACGTACGAGGACCAGTTTTCCCGCCATTTCTGCCGTACTCCCGCGAGTTTGGGGTGGAATCGAGGGCGCAGATGCTAGCACAGGGGTCTGTTGTTCTCGTCCGTTGCCCGGGCATAGACTCGAACGCGACGGGGATCACATCGCGGCGTCAGATCGCGGGAGAAAAACATGAGCGCGAATCTCGAGTCTACGACTTCGGGTACCGGGGGTTTGAAGAACTGGCTCCATCGGCCACCCTACATCGGCTTGATGGCATTTTTGATCGTCTTCGTGGTGCAGGCGCTCGGCCACACCGTGATGATCATGATGGAGGAGATCTGGCCTGGCCCCGGTTATGTGTTCGAGTCGGCTTTCGCCCTCGGGGCATTGGGAGCCTTCTTGCTTTGGCTAGGCATGCGCCATCCCAACGAGGTGTCGGCGACGTGGTACGGATTTTGGGCGGGTACCTTCTTGTGGACGGGCTGGGTGGAATTCGCGTTCGTTTGGTCGGGTGAGGATCTCGGTGTTCCCGATTTGATGGATCCCTTCAAACCCGGTGTCATTGCGACGAAGGCCGAGTATCTGGTGATGATGTCGTCGATCGGTGTGCTGGGGTCGACACTGGTCTACTTTCTTTTCAACAAAGAAACTAAGTGCAATTTCTTTATTTGGTTTCAACGCCATCTCAAACTGAAGACCGGCAAACCCAATCCGCATCACGAGCGCAATTTTGCCGCGATCACGGCGCTCGAGACCGTCTACGTGATCTGGTTTTTCTATCTGGTTCTGCTGTTTCTGTATCACAAGGACTTCGTGGGTGACCGTCATCCGGTGACTTACGCCGTGTTTTTCCTCAACGTCGTCTGGGCGGTTTATCTATTCCGTCGGCTGATGTTGTTTTGGCGCGTGACGACCGCGATACGCTACGGAATTCCAACGGCGATCATTGCCTGGAATGCCGTCGAACTCGGCGGTCGCTGGCACTGGTTCACCGAGTTCTGGGAGCACCCCGAGGACTACGCTTGGCAACTGTCGGCGTTGGCCATCGGCATCGTGGCGGCAGCGTGGTTAGCTGCCCGCACGCCGATGCATACGAAGACCCATCGCGACAGTTAACCAATCGCGACACCAGTGGAGCCGCTTAGTCGGTGAGGCTGCGCAAGCTGTCGACACACACCGACAAGGCGGCGAAGTCGCTCGAGCCACCTGCCGACACGTCCGCAAGCGTCCGTTCCCAGCGTGTCAGCGCTTCCCGTCGGCTAGCCGACCATCGCGTGTAGTCTTGCTTCGCGACCGCCGTGACGATCGAGCGTTGCAGTTTGCGTACGGCCTCGCGTAGTCCGGAGCGTGCGATTGCCTGCAGTGGTCCATCCACGACCAGGCGGTCGATTCGCGATCCCAGCCAATCGAGCTTTAGTTTCTCGCCGATCGAAAACCAATCGGCCGCAACCGCAGCGACAGGGCGCTTCTGCAGTTTGGCGAGCTCGGCCACATCGAAAGCGGCATCGCGCGAGATACCGCCTGCCAAGCGAGTCGCGAGTGCTGCGGGCAGGCCTGCGTCGAGGTAACGCTGCTCCGTCGATCTGAACTCGCGCTTGAGATCGCCGCTGAGAGTGCGTTGGACGATCTGCTGATAGGTGCGTACCGGAGTGCTCAACTCGGACACCGTGTCGGCCACGACTAATTTACTTTGACGTCGTAGCAACCACATCGTGGCATGACGCAGGGTTCTGGCGGTGTCCGCGTAAGCCGCGTATTGCGCGTCGCTCGGGATACGATTGTCGAGCGCTTCGATGTCACTCCACACTTCGCGCGCTTGCAACAACTCACGAGCGATACTGTAGGCGCGAGCGACGTCGGCTGCCGAGGCACCGGTTTCCTCGCACGCTCGCATGACAAAACTCGGTCCCATGCGATTGACTAGGCTGTTGGTCACGGCCGTGGTGACGATCTCTCTTCTGAGTTGGTGGCGCCGAACGTCCTTGCTGAAGCGTTGTGTCACGGCCGATGGGAAGTATCGTTCCACTTCCTGGGCGAAGTAGCTGTCGTCCGGCAAATCGGTGTCGATCAATTGACGATAGAGCGAGATCTTCGAGTAGGCGAGCACGACGGCCAATTCGGGACGCGTAAGGCCGAGTCCTTGTTTGCGACGTGCGGCCAGTGCCTCGTCGTCCGGTAGGTTCTCGACTTGACGGTCCAGTTCGCCTTTGCGTTCGAGGTGCCTGATCAGGCTCTGCAATTCCGGTAGGCGCGCGGCTGACTGCAGCTCGAGTGTCGATATCGCTTGGCTCTGCAAGTAGTTGTTGCGAAGGACGAGCTTCGTGACTTCCTGAGTCAAGCGCGCGAGCAGACGATCGCGCTCTGCTCGGCGCAAGGCACCGCGTGATTCGATGGCGGAGGTCAAAATCTTGAGATTGACCTCGACGTCGGAGGTGTTCACACCAGCCGAATTGTCGATGAAGTCGGTATTGATGCGTCCGCCCGCGAGGGCGTATTCGACACGTCCGCGTTGAGTGCAGCCGAGATTGCCGCCTTCACCCACGACTTTTGCGCGTACCTCGCGGCCGTCGACCCGCACGGCATCGTTGCTGCGATCGCCAGCAGCGGATTGAGGTTCGTCACTCGCCTTGACGTAGGTGCCGATTCCGCCATTCCAAAGTAAATCGACCGGCATACGAAGAACGGCGCGGATGACCTCGTTCGGCGTTGCCGACGTCGCATCGAGACGCAGCATCGAGCGTGCTTCGGCGCTGAGTGGAATCGATTTGGCGCTACGCTCGTAGATGCCGCCACCCTTGGAGATCAGGCGGGAGTTGTAGTCCGTCCAAGAGGAGCGGGGTAGTGCGAATAGACGCGCTCGCTCTGCAAAGCTGGTGGCAGGATCGGGATTCGGATCAATGAAAATATGCTGATGGTTGAATGCGGCGACCAGTTTGATCTGCTGCGACAGCAGCATGCCGTTACCGAAGACGTCACCGGACATATCGCCGACACCAGCAACCGTGAAAGGCTCACGCTGAATGTCTCGACCCAACTCGCGGAAGTGTCGCTTGACGCACTCCCACGCACCGCGCGCGGTGATCCCCATTTTTTTGTGGTCGTAGCCGGCGGACCCCCCTGAGGCGAAGGCGTCACCCAGCCAGAAACCGCGTTCTACGGCGATTGAATTGGCGATATCCGAGAACGTCGCCGTGCCCTTGTCTGCGGCGACGACGAGATAAGGGTCATCACCATCGCGGCGATGAAGATTCACGGGCGGTGCAAGGCGACCGGCGACGATATTGTCCGTCAGATCGAGCAAGGCGTTGATGTATTGGCGATACGCCGCGATGCCTTCGGCCTGGATGGCGTCGCGCGGCCCACTCGGCAGCTGACGTGCAACGAAGCCGCCTTTGGCACCGACCGGGACGATGACTGTGTTTTTGACGTTCTGCGCCTTCATCAAGCCGAGGATTTCAGTTCGGAAGTCCTCGCGGCGGTCCGACCAACGCAGTCCACCGCGGGCGACCTCGCCCATGCGTAGGTGCACGCCCTCGACCCGTGGACCAACCACGTAAATTTCGTAACGTGGACGCGGCAGCGGCAAGTCGGGGATCACCTTCGGATCGAGCTTGAAGGCCAGCACCGGGCGATGCTGACCGTCTTGGTCTCGCTGGAAGAAGTTGCAGCGAAGGATGGCGAGGATGACAGCCTGGAATCTTCGTAGGATGCGATCCTCGTCTGCATTCACGATGCCGTCGAGTCGCTTCGCCAGCCGAGAGAGAATTTGCGCTTCGGTTTTCTCGCGTGTCTCTTTGCGCAGCTTGGGATCGTGACGCACTGCGAAGAGTTGGTACAAATCGTGGGTGACGGCCGCGTTCGACTCCAGCGTGCGCTCCATGTAGCGTTGACTGAAGGGGATGCCCGCTTGCAGCAGGTAGCGACAGCAGGCGCGCAGCACGTTGATTTGGCGGATATCGAGCGGAGTCGACAACAACAGGCGGTTGAACCCGTCGTTATCGATCAACCCGTCGCGAACGGACTGCAAGCCCTCGAGGAGTCGATTGCCGTCAGCCTCGACTTGGAACTGGGCGTCGGCCTTCAGTTCGATTTCGAAGTCTTGGATGGCAATCTTCTGCGAGCTCGTCTCACCCAAGATCCAAGATTGCTCGCCCAACAGACGCAATCCGAAGTTTTCGAACATCGGTACCAGATCTGCGATCGGCAAACTCGATCCTCGTCGTACGAGACGAAGATGTAGACGGGCTGGTGTCGTCCGGGAATCAAGCTCGGGGTGGTGGACGCGCCAGTGCATCGTGGCGTTCGAGTTCGCCAAGTGCTCCATCGCGTTGATGTCTTGCAGCGATGTTGATGGTGAAACAGCTGTTTGATACGCCAACGGGAACAAGTTTGCGTAGCGCTGGAAGAGTCGTGCTGCCGCCGCCGGTGCGAGCGCGCCTTGTAAGGTCGTGCGCAAGTGATCCGTCCACGTGGCAACGGCGTCGGCGACTTCGCGCTCCAGAGCGGCAATTTGTGCTCCTGAGAGTTTCTCGACCCCGCCCCGGATCATCACGTGTAAGCGCGCATGATTGGACAAGGCGATCTGAACCTGCGATTCGAGATCACTGCCACCACAGTGTCGCGTCAATAGCGCCTCGATGCGGTGACGGACTTCGGTGGTGTAGCGATCACGAGGGACAAACGCCATGCAGGACCAGAAACGGCCTAGAGGGTCATGACGCAGCATGACGCGCGTGGTCGGGCGATCGTAGAGGTTGACGACGCCACGAACGAAGTCGACAAGTTCGGAAGGGCTGCACTGGAACAATTCGTCGCGCGGCCAGGTTTCCAGTACGGCAAGCACGGCTTTGCCGTCGTGACTGCGGGGGTCGAGGCCGAAACGAGTGATGACCTCTGACACTTTGCGACGCACGACCGGGATATCGTTGGGCGATGCGAAGTAAGCGGTAGCAGTCCACAGACCCAGGAAGCGATGTTCGCCGCGGACGCGACCCTGCGTGTCGAAATCTTTGACGGTCAAATGGTCTAGATGACCGCTGCGGTGCACCGTGGAGCGTAAAGCCGATTTCGTGATGATCAACGGGTCGCTGCTGCGCATGGCATCGCGTAGTTCGCCTTGCAGGGTCTCGGTAGCGACCGTTTGCACCGAGCCGGCGCGCAAAATGCCGAGCCCGCTGCGTCGATCTGCTTGCAGACGGTCACGGTGGGCACCGCGCGTCAGACGCTGATACTGATAGCCGAGGAAGACGAAGTGGGCTCCCTCCATCCAGTTGAGCAGGGCGATCGCCTCGTCGCGCTGCCGCGCGCGCTCGCCACGCAAGGGGGTTTTCGTCAGTTGCTCAATCGCTAGACGAACCTTGGCGCGCATGGCCAGCCAGTCGGTGACGGCAAGTTGTACATGCTCTAGCGCCGCATACAGACGCGATTCGAGGCGCGCGGTCGACTCGCTGTCCCATAGTCGGTCAATTTCATACAACTGCCAGGATTCCGCTTGGCTGCGCTCCTGCGCCCCGTCATGGGTCGATTGCAAACGACCACGTCCATCTCGTCTAACGTGCAGCACGGGATGGACGAGCATCCGCACGGCAACACCCGTTTCGGCAAAAGCGATTCCGAGAGACTCGACTAGGAACGGCCGATCATCCGTGGCGATGAGTACCAGGCTGCTCGAGTCGGACACGTGCACGATCTTCAACAGCGTCTGGTCGGTGCGTCGCTTCTCGGCGAGGCCGTAGTGCAAACCGGCGATGCCGGCCAAGTAAGTCGCATCGCGTGCGGCGAGATCTTCTTCCCCGACACCGCTGAAATAACGTCGCAGCATATCGAGCGGCATCCGATCGGCTTGACCTTGGGCGGCCTTGACGATCCGGTCGATGAGGTTGAGACGTCGCTTGGGAAGTTGGGTCGGCATGTCAAATCTCGTCTTGCGTCGGAGGTTGAGTGGTTAACAGATCGGCTCGCTGGGTCAGACGTTGCAGCAAGCGATCGAGTTCGAGGCGTTCAGTCTCATCGAGACCATCGAGCAGGGCGCGCTCGTAAGCTCTTGCGATCGGCACGATTTCTTCGTAGACGCGCTGACCTTGCTCGGATAGCCGAAGTTCGGAACGGCGACGATCTTGCGAGGTGTAGCGACGCTCGAGTCGACTTTGTTTGATCAAGCGGGTGACCGCGCGACTGACAGCTACGGCATCCATCGCGGTCTTAGCTGCGACTTCCGCGGCCGATAGGCCGGGCTGCATGCCAAGTACGGCCAAGACTCGCCACTCGGGGATGCGCAACTCGAAGCGCTCGGTATAGCGGTTGGCGATCGCCGTGCTCACCGTATTGCTGAGCACGGAGAGTCTGTAGGGAAGAAATCGGTCGAGTATCAGCAAGTCATGCATGATCTTTGACGGCAACTACGCGCTGGTCGATCGATCCGAAGATCGAACGGTCGTTCGCATCCCGCATCTCGATTTTGACTTGATCACCCGATGAGAGGAACGGCGTGGAAACAGCGCCCGTGCGCAGTTGTTCCACCGTACGCTGTTCGGCGATACAAGAATAACCGAGTCCACCTTCGTCGATGGGGCGGCCGGGGCCGCCGTCGGCGTCACGATTGGATACCGTGCCGGATCCGATGATGGTGCCGGCCGCTAGGCTTCGGGTCTTCGCTGCATGGGCGATGAGTGCCGGAAAATCAAAAGTCATGTCGACGCCGGCATTGGCGCGTCCAAAGTCTCGGCCATTGAGTTGGACTCGCAGTGGCAGGTGTACTCGTCCGCCATCCCAGGCTGATCCGAGTTCGTCGGGCGTGACAGCGACTGGCGAGAAAGCCGAAGCCGGCTTTGACTGGAAGAAGCCAAACCCCTTGGCGAGTTCGCCCGCGATCAGGCCGCGCAACGACACGTCGTTCACGAGCATCAGAAGCCGGATGTGCTCGCCAGCCGCTCGAGCATCGCAGGCCTGCGGAACATCATCGGTGATCACGGCAACCTCAGCCTCGAAGTCGAGGCCCCATTGCGCATCCGCGAGAGGGATATCTTCGGTCGGTGCCAGAAATCCGTCGGAGCCGCCTTGGTACATCAAGGGATCGGTCCAGAAAGACGGTGGTAGCTCCGCGCCGCGCGCTTTACGTACCAACTCGACATGATTCACGTAAGCGGAGCCATCGGCCCACTGAAAGGCACGCGGTAGCGGCGAAAGACACTTCTCAGGATCGAACGACGTACCTTCGCCCGCATTGACTCGAGCGCTCAGGGTTTGAAGCGACGGCTCGAGACGTGCCCAATCGTCCAGTGCGGCCTGCAGTGTCGGCGCAATCGAATGGGCATCGAGGTAGCGTGTGAGATCACGTGACACGACGACGAGTCGTCCGTCGCGGCGTTGGGTGGAATCGCGCAAGCTGGCAAGCTTCATGAGTTGTGCTCCGCAGACGCATGTAGCCAGGCATTATGTTTCGGAGCTCGTTTCGTGCGACTCCACTCGGTCAACATCGGTTCCGCGTTGGCGCGTGCCTTCGCCGTGGCCTCGTCACTCGCCGTGTTGCAGGTCAGCTCGAGGCGATGACCATTCGGATCGAAGAAATAGATCGAACAAAACAAGCCATGGTCCGTGGGCCCGACGACCTCGATGCCGCGATCGAGTAAGCGCGTTCGAGCGAGGGCCAGCGTGGCGAGATCGGCCACTTCGAAGGCAATATGCTGAACCCATTGCGGGGTATTTGGGTCGCGACCCATCGGTGGGCGAGTCGGCAACTCGAAGAAGGCGAGTACGTTGCCACCGCCGGCATCCAGAAAGACATGCATGTACGGGTCGGGTTCGCCGGTGGAGGGGACTCGATCCTCCGCGAAGGCTACGGTGAACTCCATGCCGAGCACATCGCGATAGAACTCGACGGTCTCGCGAGCGTCGTTGCAACGGTAGGCGACGTGATGAATGCGTCGTATCAGGCTCATGCGACGGAGCTCTCGGTCCTGAGAGCGCCTCGACGCAACTGGTCTCTCTCCAGTGATTCGAACAGCGCCTTGAAGTTGCCTTCGCCAAAGCCCTCATCGCGCTCGCGTTGAATGAACTCAAAGAAAAGCGGACCGACCATGCATTCGGAAAAGATCTGTAGCAGTAGTCGCTTATCGCCGCGCGTGTCGCCATCGAGCAGAATGCCGCGCTCCTGCAGTTTCGCGACGGGCTGATCGTGCCCCGGTAGACGCTCCTCAAGCGCCTCGTAGTAGGTCGCGGGCGGTGCCGACATCAGCGGTACGCCGCGCGCTCGCAATCGATCGACCGTCGCGCACAGATCGGTCGTGGCCAAGGCAATGTGCTGAATGCCCTCGCCATTGAAGCGCATCAGGAATTCTTCGATCTGTCCGCCGCCCTTACCGTCCTCCTCATTCAGGGGGATGCGGATGCGATTGTCGGGTGCCGTCATCGCGCGAGACTGCAGCCCTGTGTGTGTGCCCTGAATATCGAAGTGACGGATTTCACGAAAGTTGAACAAGCGCTCGTAGAACCCTGCCCAGTGCGTCATGCGTCCGCGATAGACGTTATGGGTGAGATGGTCGATATGCGTGAGACCGACGCCGGCAGGTGCGCGATCGGCTCCGGGTAAGAAGGTGAAGTCGATGTCGTAGATGCTGCTGCCGTCGTGATAGCGATCGATGAGATAGAGAGCGGCACCACCGATCGCGCGCACGGCTGGCAAACGCAGCTCCATCGGTCCCGTCGGAACCTCGATCGGTTGGGCGCCGAGCTTCAGTGCTCTCGAGTAGGCGTGATGGGCATCGCGAACGCGAAAGGCCATGCCGCAGGCGCCCGGTCCATGTTCCTCGGCGAAGTAGGCCGCCTGGCTCGCCGGCTCGTTGTTCAGGATGAAATTGATTCCGCCTTGGCGGAACAGCGTGACCTGTTTGGAGCGATGGCGGGCAACCAGACTGAAGCCCATAGCTTCGAAGACGGGCTCGAGGACGCCGGGTTGCGGGGAAGCAAATTCGACGAACTCAAAGCCGTCGAGTCCCATGGGGTTGTCGCGGGGCGAGGTGGGTGTCATGGCTGCCATTATAGTTTCAGTTGAAACTATTTTGTTTCATGGACAGCGCTGACTTCGATCTCTATAGTTATGCAATGTTGAGTAACTCTGAAATCAAGTACGATTCGGAGTTCATGGTTCGCGCCCTGCGAGCCGTGGCCGATCCGGCGCGTCTGCGCCTGTTGCGTCTGTGCAGTGATCAGGCCACGAGCGTCTCCGAGCTCGCGGCCGCGACGGCCGACAGCGAGCCCAACGTCTCCCGGCAACTCAAGCAGCTCGCGCTCGCGGGTTTGTTGCGTCGCGTGCGGCGAGGGCAGCGCGTCGAGTACCTGCCGGTCGCCGAGAGCGGCTTTGCGCGAGATCTCTTCGGTCTTTTGTTACAGCGACTCGATCCAGACGACCCGGCTCTGCGCGAGGCCCGCGCGCGGCTTCGTGCCATCGAGGTGGCGGCGCGTAATCCGGCCTTGCTACGAGCGGCGACCCACGAGTGGCTGCAGTCAGGGCGTCTCGGGCGCACGCTGCGAGTGGCCATCGAAGGGGAGTTGATGCGAGATCTCGCCGGTGCACGCGTACTCGCTCGGACCCAACATCGCGAGTTGCTCGAGAGTCTCTCGAATTCAGACGCGCAATTGACGCTGCGAGCTCGTGACAAGCACGAGCTCGCACTGCTGAAGGCTTGGTCGCAGGATCAACCCGCCGGCTTGGAGGTCCGAGCCAATTCGGAGTTGCGTCAGCAAGAACGTTTCGACGTCGTGATCGACATGCCGCTTGCAGGTGAGATCAAAGATCCTGCCCAGTTGGCGAGTCTCATTTCGCGCGCGCGTGCCCAATTGACCGATGACGGCATTCTTTGGTGTGCCATTCCTTACGATTTGCTGGAGCAGACCGGCGGCGCACCGCCGACGCGCCTGCGCGCCCTGTTGCAGGAATTGGCCTTCGACTGCCAGTCGTTGATTCCGGTGGAAGCCGAGGGGCGTCACCTGCTCGTTTTTCGTGCCCGCACCCGAGCTCGTCGAGCCGCAGTGGCGCCGGCGCTATCCGTATCTGTTTGAGGAGTGTGACGTCCATGTCATCGAGTTCGATCCGCGTGTCTTTCGAGTTTTTCCCTCCCGCTGACGCGGCGATGGAGACCACGCTCTGGCAGTCGGTGCAGCGCCTTGCGCCGCTCGCGCCACGCTTCGTGTCGGTGACCTACGGCGCTGATGGTTCGACACGCGACCGAACACATCAGCTTGTCAGTCGCATTCAACGCGAGACCCATCTGACCGGGGCGCCGCATCTCACTTGTGTCGGAGCCACGCGAGAAGAGGTGCTCGAGGTTGCACGTCAGTATTGGCGCGAGGGAATTCGACATATCGTCGCCTTGCGAGGCGATGCACCGCAGGGAGCGACACAGTACGAGCCGCATCCGGACGGTTACGCATTTGCATCGGATCTGGTCGCCGGATTGCGATCGGTTGCCGACTTCGACATTTCGGTCGCTGCCTACCCGGAAACGCATCCCGAGGCACCGTCCGCTGAAGCGGACCTCGACAATCTACGCAAGAAAATCGATGCCGGTGCCTCTCGCGCCATCACCCAGTTTTTCTTCGACACGGACGATTACCTGCGCTTCCGTGATCGCTGTGTTGCTGCTGGCATCCACGTCAGTATCGTCCCCGGTATTTTGCCGATCACACGTTTTCCCCAGGTGACGCGGTTTGCCGCGCGCTGCGGAGCGAAGATCCCCAACTGGCTTGCCGAGCGATTCGCCGGTCTCGATGATGATGCGGAGACCCGACGTTTGATCGCAGCGAACGTAGCCATCGAGCAGGTATCCCGATTGCGCCATCACGGTGTCGACGAATTCCATTTCTACACACTCAATCGTGCCGAACTGACTTACGCCATTTGTCATGCCTTGGGCCTACGTCCTGTCACGGGTGCAGCATGAGTGCCGCGACGGCTTGTGGCTGCGAGTCGCATGCTGCGCATCGCAACGAGATGGCGCACGCGGGTGCGCCGGACGCCACTGCGTCCGCCGCGCCGTTCGCAATCGAGTCGCTCGATGAGCGCGCCCGCGAAGAGCGGGTGCGTCGACTGCGTGGATCGATCGAAGAGCGCATTCTGATCATCGACGGGGCGATGGGCACGATGATCCAGCGACATCGTCTCGATGAGATGGGCTATCGAGGTCAAAGATTCGCCGAGTACGGCCGCGATGTGCGCGGTAACAACGATTTGTTGACGCTGACACAACCCAAGATCATCGCCGACATTCATCGCGCCTACTTCGAGGCCGGAGCCGACATCGTCGAAACCAATACATTCAATTCGACCACGGTCGCTCAGGGCGATTACGGCATGGAAGCGCTGGTGCCGGAGCTCAATTATCGTGCCGCACGCCTGGCTCGAGAAGTAGCCGATGAGGTTGCGGCACGCACCGGGACGCCGCGTTTTGTAGCCGGGGCTTTAGGTCCCACCAATCGCACAGCGTCGCTGTCACCGGATGTGAACGATCCGGGTCTGCGTCTAGTGAACTTCGATCAACTCGTCGAGGCCTACTCCGAGGCCACCCGCGCGCTGGTGCTCGGTGGCTCTGATTTGATCCTCATCGAAACCGTGTTTGATACGCTCAACGCAAAGGCGGCGATCTTCGCGGTACGCCAGGTGCTCTCGACGCTCGGTCGTGATCTGCCCGTCATGGTTTCGGGCACCATCACGGATGCGTCGGGTCGAACCTTGTCGGGGCAAACGACCGAGGCTTTCTGGAATTCGGTGCGTCACGGCGATCTGTTTGCCATCGGTCTCAACTGTGCTCTCGGCGCGAAGGACATGCGCCCTTATGTTGCCGAGCTTGCGCGCATTTCCGATCGTTACGTCTGCGCCTACCCAAATGCCGGCTTGCCCAATGCTTTCGGCGAGTACGACGAAACGCCCGCCGAGACAGCGGCGATTCTCGCGGAGTTCGCCAGCTCCGGTCTGCTCAATATCGTAGGCGGTTGCTGCGGCACGACGCCCGAGCATATCCGGCTCATCGCCAACGCCGTCCGCCCATCAGCGCCGCGGACGCGTTCGAGTGTGCCGGTCAAATGTCGCTTGTCTGGGCTCGAGCCACTCAACATCGACGAGAGTAGTCTCTTCATCAACGTAGGCGAGCGAACTAACGTCACCGGCTCGGCCAAGTTTCGCAAGTTGATCGAGGCTGGGGATTACTCGGCTGCGCTCGATGTGGCGCGACAGCAGGTCGTCGCCGGTGCGCAAATCATCGACGTGAACATGGACGAAGGCATGCTCGACTCGGAAGCGGCCATGGTCAAGTTCCTGAATTTGATCGCGGCGGAACCGGACATCGCGCGAGTGCCGTTGATGATCGACTCCTCGAAGTGGAGTGTGATCGAGGCGGGCCTGAAATGCGTTCAAGGCAAGCCGATCGTGAACTCCATCAGCCTCAAGGAAGGCGAGGAGGCGTTCCTCGCCCAAGCGACCCAGATTCGCCAGTATGGCGCCGCCGTCGTCGTCATGGCCTTCGACGAGAAAGGTCAGGCCGACTCGATCACCCGCAAGGTCGAGATCTGTCAGCGATCGTACGATTTGTTAACTGGGAAAATCGGCTTCCCTCCCGAAGACATCATCTTCGATCCCAACATTTTCGCGGTCGCTACGGGTATCGAGGAGCACGCGAGCTATGGTCTCGATTTCATCGAGGCCACGCGTCAGATCAAGGCGCGCATGCCGCTGGCGATGGTCAGTGGTGGCGTCAGCAACGTGTCGTTTTCGTTCCGCGGCAACGATCCGGTGCGAGAGGCGATGCACAGCGTGTTTCTCTATCACGCGATTCGTGCGGGCATGGATCTCGGTATCGTGAACGCAGGGCAGCTTGCGATCTATGAGGACATTCCGCTGGAACTGCGTGAGGCAGTCGAAGATGTGATCCTCAATCGCCGCGTCGACTCCACGGAGCGATTGTTGGCATTAGCCGCTCGTTTCAAGGGCGACGGTTCAACCAAGCGTGAGGTTGATCTCGAATGGCGTTCTCTTCCGGTCTCCAAGCGACTCGAGTACGCGCTCGTCAAGGGTCTCGATGAGTTCATCGTTGAAGATACCGAAGCGGCTCGCCTCGAGGCAGAGCATCCCATCAAGGTCATCGAAGGGCCTTTGATGGACGGCATGAATGTCGTGGGTGATCTTTTCGGCGCAGGCAAGATGTTCCTGCCGCAGGTCGTCAAGAGCGCGCGTGTCATGAAGAAGGCCGTGGCCCATCTCGTGCCGTACATCGAGCGAGACAAGTCGGGAGCGGCCCGCAGTAACGGCAAGATCGTGCTCGCAACGGTCAAAGGTGACGTGCACGACATCGGCAAGAACATCGTCGGCGTCGTGCTGCAGTGCAACAACTACGACGTGATCGACCTCGGCGTCATGGTCCCGCCGCAGAAGATCCTCG
>JALRHE010000068.1 GCA_023253235.1 Steroidobacteraceae bacterium | reverse complement strand
GAACGCCTCTGAGGTTAGCCGCTAGCGCTCTCGCGACTCGTGCGCACGATGCGCACCGGGATGGCGCTCATGCGCGGCAGGCCGCTCAAGGCATCGAAACCGTTGGCATCGTCGATGAGCGCTGCCGGGTTCGCATCCTCGAACCCGTGCGCCAAAGAAATCACGCCACGCCGAATGTCTTCAGCCAGACGGACTCGCGCCCGGGTACGACCATGGCGCGACTCGATCTCAATCGGCATATCGTCGAGAAGCCCGAGCGCGCCCGCATCCAGAGGATGCACGTAGGCGGGATTGTGCGCGAGCCGTTTGCGCAACGCGGGTAGGCGCTGCCCCACCGAGTTGTAGACGGCATGTTCGCGCCGCGTGACGAGCAACCAAGGATAATCACGGTCGATCTCTTCGGCTGCGCCTGGCAGTGCAGCAGAAACGGCCGCCAACTCGTGCATCATCGACGTCGCAGCGAGCTGCAGCCGATACGGCCAATCTAGCGGCTTCGGATCGGCGAGCGGCTTCGGATCGGGGAAAATCGCGCCGTGCGGATGCCGCTTGATCTCCTCGAGCGGCACACGACTCTTCGCAACGAAAGCCTCGAGCAACTGATCCGTCGTCGGCGGCGATGCCATATCGAACGGCTGTCCGCGAAACGCGAGCGGCAAACCCATGTGTCTGCCGAGCTCATAGAAGATCCGCCAATCTTCGAGCACATCGCTCCCAGCCGGCGGCTCGATCAACGCGGGCTGATACTGCGCATAGGGCTCCGGGTAACCGAGCGACAAGCCATAGACGGTGATGCCTTCGTTGCCAAACGTGATGGCGGGTGACTCGAAACCGAGACGCGGTCCGATGACGTAATGCGCATGACGAGCCGTCGCCGAGAGCATCGGGTCGACGACGACGAGCAACTCGAGCGACTCGAGTGCGCGACGGGTCTTTGCTTGATTCGGCCACGATAGCAAGGGATTACCACCAATGACGAAGAGCGCTCGCACCTGCCCATCGCCTGGGGTCAATATTTCATCTGCTAGCGCCGACGTGGGCAGCCCGGCCGCGGTATCGGTCAGACCGCGCACTCGCAGAGCTTCACCAAAACCAGCTGCGGAGCGCGGCTTCTCGGCACGCGCTACGCCAGAGAATTGCCGAAAGAACACGCCACGATTCGGCATGCGCTCGCCGGCCTTCACCCAGCGTCCGCAAATCGTATTGAGCGCGAGCACGAGGTAATCCATCAGCACGCCGTGCGGTGCCATGCTTGGGCCCGTACCGCTCGTGGCGTTGCCTCGCTTGGCTGCGGCAAACATTCGCGCCGCGGCGACGATATCGTCAGCCGCAACGCCTGCGACGGCAGCGACTCGTTCCGGCGTGAAAGCCGCCACGGTTTCACGCAACTGCGCGAAGCCTTCCGTCTCGGCGTCGACGAAAGCCTGATCGTAGAGACCCTCTTCGATGATCACCCGCAACATCGATGCGAGTAGCGGCACATCCTGACCGGGCAAACACTGCAGATGCAGATCGGCCTTGCGCGCCGTTTCCGATCGACGTGGATCGATGACGATCAACTTCAAGCCACGCTTGCGTGCCTCGTGTAGGCGCCGCGCGGGATTGAATGATGGGATGCCACCCCACATGGAGACCAAGGGATTGGCACCGATCAGCAGACACACATCGGCCTCGGCGAAATCCTGTGGGCCTGCGCCCCATTTGCCGTGCAGCGCCATCGAAATCGGTTTGCCGGGCTGATCGATCGTGGCATTTGAGAAACGCATCGGCGAGCCGATGGCATCCATGAACGCATCGCGGATCATCACGCCTGCAGGACAAAAGTGACTGAATGTACCGCCGTACATCGCCACCGATCTAGGTCCGTATCGATTGACGATGTCGCGGGTCGCCGCAGCGATGTCGGTTAGCGCTGCCGTGCTGGTCGAGGTTTCGAACGTACCGTCCGGGCGACGCCGCAACGGCCGCAGCAGTCGATCGGGTGAGGCGTGAAATTCGTGGTAGTTGCGTCCTTTGATGCAACTGTAGCCCTGATACATCGGGTTCGATCGATCGCCCCGCAAGCGAACGATCCG
>JALRHE010000024.1 GCA_023253235.1 Steroidobacteraceae bacterium | reverse complement strand
AAGTCGATGACCGGGCACCTGTTGGGTGCGGCTGGTGTCGTCGAGGCGATCTTCTCGGTGCTCGCGGTACGTGACCAAGTCGCGCCGCCCACGATCAATCTGCACGAGCCGGATGCGGACTGTGATCTCGACTACGTTCCGAACACGGCCCGGCAGATGCCGATCGACGTCGCCATGTCGAACTCGTTCGGTTTCGGCGGCACCAACGGCACGCTGATTTTCAGTCGCTTTCGCGGCTGATGCGTCGTCTCCTCGTCTCGTTCCTGCTGAGTCTTGCGCTCGTAGCGGGCGCAGGGTGGCTTTGGCTCGACACCCTTCTCGATCGCGATGGTACCCAGGCCGAGGTGATCGAATTGCGCGTTGCCAAAGGCGACAGCTTGCGAGCGAGCTTGCAACGCTTGGCGGATGCCGGTGCCCTGCAGCAACCGAGATTGATCGAGCGCTGGATTCGTTGGCGATACCCGAACTTCATTCTGAAAACCGGACGTTACGCCATCCCGCCCGGCACGTCGGCGCGGCAGATCGTCGAGCAACTTCGCGACGGTGAAGTCATCCTCGAATCTTTGACGGTGATCGAGGGGACGCGCTTTGCCGATTTTCGACGCGCGCTCGAGACCCATCCTGAGGTCAAAGTGACGTTACGTGGTCTGAGCGATGCCGAGGTGATGCGCTCGCTCGGTCTCGAAGGGCACCCCGAGGGGCGTTTTTTCCCCGATACCTATCGCTTTGCCGCCGGAACCTCCGACCGGGAGTTGCTGCAGCTCGCATATCGTCGCATGCGTGATTTGCTCGACCGTCTGTGGTCGGCCCGCGTGCCCGGTTTGCCCATCGACACGCCCGAGCAGGCGTTGGTGCTCGCGTCGATCATCGAAAAGGAATCGGGTCTTGTTTCGGAGCGGCCACGCGTTGCGGGTGTATTCGTGTCGCGACTGCGACTTGGTATGCGTCTGCAATCGGATCCGACCGTCATCTACGGTATCGGCGATCAGTACGACGGCAACATCCGTCGGGTGCATCTGACGACCGATACACCCTACAACACCTACACGCGTCGCGGACTGCCGCCGACTCCGATTGCTCTACCGAGCGAATCGGCGCTTCGAGCTGCGTTGCAACCGGAGATCACGGGCGATCTTTTCTTCGTCGCGACGGGCGATGCGGACGGCTCACATCGTTTTTCGAAGACGTACGCTGAGCATCGTATCGCCGTTCGCGCCATGCTTGAGCGTCAAAAGAAGTCACGCGCATCCGCGCCACCCGCGGGCTCTTGAGGTGCGTCTTCCATGAGAGGCGGATTCGTCACTTTGGAGGGTATCGAGGGAGCGGGCAAAACGACGGTTGCTGCGGCGTTGATTGCGCTCCTCGAGGAACGTGGTTGCACGGTACAAGCTACCCGCGAACCGGGTGGTACGCCACTCGCAGAGCAGCTTCGCGGCGTGTTGTTGGCGCGCGGATCGGAGCTGATTTCACCGGTCGCGGAAACTCTGCTGATGTTCGCGGCGCGCTCCATCCATATCGAAAATCGGATTCGCCCTGCTTTGGTGCGTGGCGAATGGATCATCTGCGATCGCTACACCGATGCCACTCGTGCCTATCAGGGCGCGGGACGTGCAGTCGATATCGAATGGATCGAGCAGCTTGCGAAAGCCGTACATGCGGGCGTCGAACCTGACCTCACGGTACTGCTCGACTTGCCCGTGATGGTCGGACTCGAGCGCGCGCGACAGCGCCGTCTCGCGCGCGGCGAAGTCGTAGTCGATCGCTTCGAGAGCGAGACCATTGAGTTCTTCGAGCGTGTGCGTAGCGCTTACCTGGATTTGGCTGCGGTTGCACCTCAGCGGTTCGTCGTCATCGATGCCACGCAACCTCTCGAGGTCGTAGTCGAATCGGCACGGGCAGCACTTCTGAACACGCTGAAGCGGCGCGGCGAGAC
>JALRHE010000423.1 GCA_023253235.1 Steroidobacteraceae bacterium | reverse complement strand
CTCAAGTGCTTCGGAGGCCGCGGCAGAGCCGGACGCGCCCGAGCCCACTACGACGAGATCAGCCTCTTCGTCCCAAGCGAACGAGTCCGGATCGTCGATCGTCAAAGCGGGTTCAACTTGTGAGAACCAGGGCGTCGATGTCATGTGTTGGAGGATCCTGTTGCGGTTGACGCGTCACGCAAAGCGAATCGCTGTACTTTTCCCGACGCGGTGGTCGGCAGTTGCGCCACGACGTGTACTTGTCTTGGCACTTTGTAATTGGCCATGTTGGCTCTGCACCAGCCGAGGAATTCGTCGAGGTCCCAGGGTCGATCGGCGCGCGGCACGATGTACGCGGCGGCGACTTCGCCCATTCGTTCATCAGGAACGCCGATGACGGCGACTTGCGCGACGCCCGGATGGGCGCTGATCAAAGATTCAATTTCCGCTGGGTAACAATTGAAGCCACCGACGATGAACATGTCTTTTTTGCGATCGGTGATCCGCAGGTATTCCCGCGGGTCCATGGTGCCGACATCGCCCGTGTGCAGCCAGCCATCGGTATCGATGGCCGCGGCCGTGGCGATTGGATCGTCCAAATAGCCCTGCATGACGTTATAGCCGCGAACCCAGATTTCGCCTTCTTGTCCACGAGCGACTTCCGCGCCTTGTTCATCGACGATCTTGACTTCGATCCCTGGCAAAGGGGCACCGCAGCTGCGCGCGATGGTCTCGGGGTCGTCACCCGGGCGGCACATACTGACCGTTCCAGTCGACTCGGTGAGTCCGTAGCCGGTGATGACGGTGCTAAATCCGAGATCCTGATGCATTCGCTCGATGAGAGCCGTCGGTACGTTCGCCGCGCCCGTGACAGCAAGTCGCAGCGACGCGGTTTGCGAGCGCTCGAGCGCCGGGTGAGCGAGCATCGACTGGAAGAGTGTCGGAGGACCCGGTAGCACTGTAATGCGATCTGCGGCGATGCGTCGGATCACCTCACCGGCATCGAAGACCGCCATCGGCAGGATGGTCGCGCCGGTGATCAAGCAGGCAAGCCAACCTGCTTTGTATCCGAACGCGTGGAAGAACGGGTTGACGATGAGGTAGCGATCCGCGCTTTGCAAACCGACAATCGCGCTCCACTCGGAAAATACGCGCACGTTCTGGCCATGCGATGACATCACGCCCTTCGGCTGGCCGGTCGTTCCCGAAGTGAACATCACATCGGCGAGATCTTCTGGGCGAACGGCGGATAGGTGCGCTTCCAGCGCCTGCGCGCTGATGCTCGAGCCTCGATCGAGCCAGTTCGTCCACTCCGGCGAGTCGAGCTCGAGGCGTTGTTGCAGCGCAGGGAGCGATTCCGAAGCGATCAGCGCGTTGAAGTCGCTCTGCAGGAAACGGCCCGAGTGACAGAGTACCTTCGCAGAGCTGCGCCGCAGAATGTAGCCTGCTTCGCGGCCTTTTAGCCGAGTGTTCAGCGGGACGATCGCGGCTCCGACCGATTGTGCGGCGAGTGCGGCGATCATCCACGGGGCGCCGTTTGGCCCCCAGATGGCAACTCGGTCGCCGTGCTGAACACCCGTGCC
>JALRHE010000392.1 GCA_023253235.1 Steroidobacteraceae bacterium | reverse complement strand
GACGGATGTCCCACGACACGAAAAGACGGGACTCCCCACAGCCCGGATGCCAGCAGCGCTTCGCGGTTCTCAGCTGCCATCGTACGCCAAGCCGGATTGTTCAGGGCACTCTCGAATTCGATACTCGATAGCCCGGAGCGCAGCGCGATTTGTCGCAGGGCTCGCTGTTGATGCAAATCGATCCCTTCAGCGAATGCGGCGGAGAGAAAAAACGACAGGAACTCTATGCCAACTCCGCGAGCGATCGCTCGATGCAGGACGGCCAGCCCGTCTTCGACAGGCTTACCAACCGGGTCGACGACGTTGCCGAAAGGCAGCTTGAGTCGTTCGGCCTCACGTTTGGTATCGAGCAGAATGTATTTTCGCTTGGCAAAACCGACTGGCAAGCCGCGCATAACCATGGGAAGTACGAAACGCAGCTGCAGATCGGCTTTGTAGTGTTCCGCCAAGTGCTTCACTCGCTCGATCGCGAGATAGGTGTATGGACTTCGCAGGGAGCAAAAAAACTCGAGTGTCGGTCTGAGCGAGCTGGGGCGATCGATCGGCGCGAAACGCAGCGGTTGCGGCTCGATCAGCAGCCTATCGACAGATCGATGAGCTAACCCTGCGTCCTGTAAGCGCGTCTCTAGGTAGTGCAGCCGATCAATGCCCCAGTACCAGTCGCCTTCAAAGTAAATCGTGGCGCCGAGATAGTGACCGAGTCGCTGCCGCAGTTTGGCGCCGACGTTCGGATCGAGCGTATGCCACGGAAGTCGGTTGGTGGCATCTGAATCGGGCTTGAGTTGATATGCCGTCTGTAGCGCTGCGGCGTCCCTGATGGACCACTCGCGTAAGCGCTCTCGATCAGGAGCGGACGCGTCATCCGGTGGTGCAACGCGATGGCAGCGCAAGTCGATGTGATAGCGCTCTTGTAGCCGTGGCAGAACTGCCGCAAGCAACTCGCTATAAGGATCGTCATCTTGATGAAAGTAATGGACGATCGCTGCTCGCTGCATCCAGCGACGCGGCAGTCCATGCCACCAACGCAGAGTATCGCGCCGTGCGGCACTCGTCAGTGTTCGCGAAAAGGCGCTGGATATCGTGGCTTTCACGACGGTCGATGCTCAGGGTCGACGCGATACGATGATCGAGTCACCGCCGGCGGGTAGGGAGTACCAATCGCCATCACGGGCTACATCGATAGGTCCCGAGAAAATCGTTGGCGCATTACCAACGAACTCCGGCTTCAAGGCTTCGAGTGGCAGCGGTGGCACGATGTGGTGCAGAACGAGGCGCTTGACTGATGCTGCCTCGGCCACGCTTGCCGCATCTTCCGGACTCGAATGGTAGTTGCGAATGTCTCGCATGATTTGCGCGTAGCGAGAGCGTCCGTGTCGATCGAAGCCGTTTTCGAGTATCTGCACCAGCTTCATCGAGAGCGCTTCGTGCAGCAACAGATCGGCATTCTTAGCTTCGCGTTCGACATCCTTACTGCGGCGTGTGTCACCACTAATGACGACCGTCCGATCCTTGTAGCGAATTCGATAACCAACAGCTGGTGCGACAGGTCCATGGTCTACCGCGAACGCGACGATTTGCAGCGAATCCTCGTCAATCAGAATGCGACGGCCACTGGGGCTTTCGATGTCGAACTCCCGCGGGTCTGCACCGAACCCTGATGGCGGGACCAGTTGTTCGCCGTGGTGTTGTGTTCGATAAGACTGATCGAGTCGGTACGCTTCGCGAAAGCCGTTGACGACACTGTCGAGTCCCGTCGGTCCAAATACCCGCGGAGGCTGCGTCGCGGCCGCACCGACCCATCGCTGCATGAGTAGTTCGCCGAGTCCGTCGATGTGATCGGAGTGGTAGTGGGTGAGGAAGACTGCTTCGATTTGCGCCGGATTCAACTCCATCCGCAGCAAGCGTGCCGCAGCCCCGCTGCCGACATCGAACACGAACATTCGGCTACCCGCGATCACAGCCGTGCAGGGGCCTGCTCGGTGAGCGTCGGTCATCGGGGATCCAGCGCCGCAGATGCCTACGTGCAATCCATCGGGCAGTGCGGCGATCGGGTCGGCGTTAGCCGTGATGCGATCGACGCCATTTTCGACTAAGCGCAACGCAATCGCTCCGCGCTGCCAATAGAGCAGCGTTGCGAGCACCAGTGCACCAACAAGGAAGAAGACGAGCCTTCGACGACGTGACTGGGCCATCAGAACCCCTCCGAGATGGAGGGCGAGGATACTACGAGCGCAAAGGCTTCGCGGATCAGGCCTTCTGGTCGATCAGGATTCCAGTGAGTTGATCGATGTTACGCGTGATGCGCATCGCCGCCTCGGGTGGAATTTGCCGCACGGTTTCGCCGGTCTCTCGATCAGAAACCGTCACGACGACGGTGGCGGATGATTTGTCGTAACCGATATTGATTTCACGCCCCTTGGCGGCCAAGCGCTCGTTGGCGCTGCGCAGAGACTCTTTGAACTCTTCGACACGCGCGCGCGAGGCGGCCTGCGCTGAGGCAGATTGCGCCTCTTGGTTGGCTCGTTCATTGGCGCGCTGGGCATCGCTGCGCTGCATCTCCGTCACGCGCTGCGTGATGGCGACATCGTCCAAACGAGTCTGCCGCGGCACTCCCGGCTCCGGCACACGATTGGTTTGGGTGATCTCCATGCCGATAAGGTGCCTCAAAAAAAGGGGCTTTGTCCAGCGTGGAAAGCCGCCATTACGGCCAGAGAGCGAAGGCGGAGACCGCGAATAGCACGCCGATGGAGGCGCGTCGAAACCAGGGTTCGCGAGCAGGGGTCAGTAGTCGCCCCCCGGCCAGGCCGCCGAGATAGTAGATGGGTGACAGCAGGGCGCCGAGCAGTAGGTGTCGCGTCGTCAGCGATTGGCTGGCGGCCATGACGAGCAGCGTAAAGACCTGGATCAGGGAGAAGTAGGCCAGCTGAGTCGCGCGAGCGATGCGTGCCGGGGTTCGTTCGGCCAGCAGTCCGAGTACCACTGGCGGGCCACCGATGCCGCCCAGTCCGAACAGGAACCCGCTCGATCCACCGAGCGCCGCAGTACCGAGCGGTTGTCGGATGGAAAAGGGAAATCGCCAACGGAGCAGCAAGGCAACCGTCGCCAAAAGCACGATCGCGCCGACAATCTGGCGCACTCGCTCGATATCGAGCACGTGGATGGACCATAAGCCGATGGGCGCCGTCAGCAGTGCGGCATAGCAAAGTGGCCTAGCGATACTCCAGTCGGCTTCGCGATGGATTTCACGGGCCTGCAGGATGCCCGCCACGACATTCACGATGATGACGATCGCCGTCGTACTGACCGGATCCGTGAGGGTGAGCAGTACCGGTGCCATCACCAAAGCGCCGCCGAATCCCGTAAAGCCGCGAACGAGTCCTGCGAGTGCCGTCGCCAGTAGCGCGGGCAAAAGAAATTCGGTCATCACCGGTATAGATGATAGCGACGAGCGCGATCAATGAACTCGGCAGGGGTCGTCCATAGCGGCTCGACATCGGCTGCGGACCAACGCCGCGCAAATGCCGCTCGAATCGCCGGATCAGCTACGACCTTATCGAACATGTCGAGGCGCTCGGTATGTAGAAGAAACGGATTCGACTCGGGCGATTGTTTGATCAGCGCTTCCATCATTTGAAATTGCAACAGACTGAGCGATCGAACCTCGTTCAGGTTCAAATAAATCTGCACGCCACCATGTTGTCGTCCCACCCCGCTCGAGTAATACGGAGTGAAGTAGACGGGTCGCACTTGAACCCCGGGCAGTTTCAGTGCGCGGATCGTATTCACATAGGTTTCGGCATTGAGGTTTTCCGCTGCCATGACACCAAACGGCAGCGTATAGCCGATGCCGATCATGCTCGGGCTCAAT
>JALRHE010000340.1 GCA_023253235.1 Steroidobacteraceae bacterium | reverse complement strand
GAACGCTAACCAGGGCTTGCCATCGCGCACGGCCAAACTCGGTGTGAGCGTGGCACGTGGGCGTTTCCCCGGCTCCAACACGTTGAAGGGGTTGTCCTTCGCATCGAGCACGAACGACTGCAAACGTTGCGAGAGACCAATACCCGTCTTGCCCGCGATGACAGCCGGATTCCAACCACCGCTTGGGGTGACGGCGACCAACCAACCTTCGGCATCGGCACTCACGACGGACGTCGTGCCGCGCCAGAACGGCGCCTCAGGGTCACTCGCAAGACGATCGATCGCGGCAGCGGAGGGCGGTGCGACGCCACCGGGGCTGAACGGACGACTCGGTTCACGCGGCTTGTCGCGCTTCGTGCCGTTGGTGGCACCCGATGCGTTAGCGCGCTCGGCGAGCAGCGATGTATAGGGATTCAGCTCGCCCTGGAACGGATACGGATCTCCCGGGCCGATGCGCGGATCGTTACGTTCACCGATGAGTGCTGCGCGTTGTTTCGCGTATTCCTTCGACAGCAGTCCGCGAATCGGCTCAGCGGGCGGGAATGCCGGATCGCCGTAGTAGAAGTCGCGATCGGCGAACGACAGATTCATCGCTTGATAGAGCGTGTGCAGATAGCGCGACGAGTTGTAGCCCATCGACTGCAGATCGAAATTCTCGAGGATGTTGAGTGCCTGCAACATCACGGGGCCCTGCACCCAGGTGTCGAGTTTGTAGACGTCGACACCGCGATAGTTCGTGTGGCGCGCTTCTTCGATTTTCACGCGCCAATTGGCGAGATCCTCGCGCGTGATCAAACCTCCCTCGGCTTGCACGGCCGCGGCGAATTCGTTCGCGATATCGCCGCGATAGAATCTGTCGTAGGCCGCCATGATCGCCTGCTTGCGGGTCGCACCTCGTGCGAGTGCACGTCGTTCGGCATCGACGAGTTTACGCAGCGTCGCGGCGAGCTCCGCCTGAACGAAAATCTCGCCGGCGCGGGGCGCCTCGCGACCTTCGCCTTTCTCGTTGCGATGCGGCAGCAAAATGCGCGCGGAGTTCGGCCATTCCTTGAGCTTCGCTTTCTCACGCTCGAAGGCGTCGGCGAGTTGGGCCTCGATCGCAAAGCCATCGGCCATCTCGATGGCCGGCGCTAGCACCTCGGCCAGCGACAGTCGGCCGTACTCAGCCAGCATCACCATGATGCCGCCCGGCGTGCCTGGCGTGACGGCTGCGAGCGGTCCGTGCTCGGGTGGATAGTCCATCCCCTTACTGCGGAAAAACTCCGGGGTTGCACCGGTTGGGGCGACCCCGAGCGCATTGATGGCGATGACCTTCTTTAGGCCCGGGTGCCAAATCAGAGCCTGGGTCTCGCCACCCCAGTGCAGGGTGTCCCACTGCGTCGCCGTCGCCGCGATCATGGCGCAGGCTGCATCGACGGCATTTCCGCCGCGCTCGAACATCTTCGCGCCTGCGGTCGCGCCCAAGGGTTTGCCGGTGATGGCCATCCAATGCTTGCCATGCAGAGGCGGTTTCTCCGTTTTTTCCTGGGCGACCCCCGTAGCGGCGCTCAAGGTGGCAGCGATCGTCAGCAAGACGAGGAGGTATCGTGTCATTGGCGTAGAATCCCCAAGCAATGTCGATTACCGAACCCGTGATCATCGCGGGCGCGGGGCCCGTAGGTTGTACCGCGGCGCTGCGCCTGGCTCAAGCGGGCATCCCCGTGATGCTGCTCGAGAGCCTGTCGGCGTTGCCCGAAACGCTGCGGGCGTCGACCTTCCACCCGCCCTCGATCGACATGATCGACGAGTTGGGCTTGGCGGATCGGCTGGTCGCGCAGGGGTTGGTATGCCGGTACTACCAGTACCGCGATCGCCGCAGCGGTGAGATTGCCGAATTCGATCTCGAGTTACTGCGAGGCATGAC
>JALRHE010000253.1 GCA_023253235.1 Steroidobacteraceae bacterium | reverse complement strand
TACCTGAACGACGATTACGAAGGCGGAGAGATCTACTTTCCGAATTTGAACATCGAGCTGAAGCCGATACCGGGAACCCTGATTGCTTTCCCGGGGACTCTGCGCTATCTGCATGGTGTGCGTCGTGTCACTGCGGGGATGCGCCATACGATCGCCTCATTCATCACGTTTGATGAATCAAAACGATACGACTTCTGAGGAGCGATGATGATCAAAGTTCCGGCAGATACGATCGCGGCGATTCCGTACGACGATTTTTATCGCGGCCGTCACGATGAGGTTTATTTCAATCTTCGTGGCGATAACAAACGCGAGTGGTTTTCGCGCCACGCCTATTTTTGTTTACCGCTCGTGATCGGTAATCAGTACGGATTTGCGATGAGATCTTTACTGCGCGCGACCTTCTTATGGAATGGCGGGCCAGATCCGGCCGATACGACCGTCACGTTTCACGATGCCGAAGAAGTGCAGCGTCTCGCGAGCTTGCAAACCATGGTTTCCAATTTCGGCCTCGGTATCGTCACAGTTCAGGCCGCATTCGCGCTGAGAACACCGGCTGACATCAACTTGATGACGATACAGCCGCCCAATTATTTCATCGACGGTTTGCAGAACATGACCGGGGTAGTCGAAACCGACAATTTGCGGCGTGACTTCACTTTCAATCTCAAGATAACGCGCCCCAACTTCCCGATCGAGATCGCTGTGGGCGACGTCATTGCCGGATTCATTCCGTATCCACGCGGCTTCGTCGAAAAATTCGAACTGGTCGACGGCACGAAGCTGTTCACACCAGAGCAGATCGCGGAAGAACAGCAAGTCGCTCGCGATTTCGGTCGTGAGAGAAGCGAGGTGGATGTTCTGCGTCCCGATGGCGTCGGTCGTCGCTACCATCGCGGCGAAGATGTTTATGGAAACCCTTTCGAGCATTCGCACCAGACCAATCTGACAGGGCGGTCTGGCCGGAAGACACGAGGACCGAAGTCATGATCCCACGCACGTTGTTCGGCGATGGGAGATTGCCGCTCATTTGTGTGCCGCTAGTGGCACAGACCCTTACCGATCTTTTATCTGACGCCAAAGCTGTCGTCTCTCAGCACCCCGATGTGATTGAGTGGCGAGTCGATCACTTTGTGGACGTTGAGTCTCCCAATTCGGTCGTTTCTGCCGGGCGTGCTTTGCGGGAGATCACGGGCGACATCCCTCTGATATTTACGTTTCGCTCGAGTGCCGAGGGCGGACATCCAGTGAGTCTCTCGCCGCAAGCAGTGGACGCGCTTCGCTTAGCGGCAGCGGACGGGCTTCCCTTCGAGTTTCATGATATTGAGATGCGTTCGTCTGAAACCCTGACCGCTGAGCTGATACGCAGGGTGCATGCGTGCGGCGGGCGAGTGATTCTGTCCGCGCACGACTTTGAAGGAACTCCAAACGAAGACGTACTGGAGTCCTTGTTCCGGCGTGCACACCAACTCGGTGCCGATGTGGCCAAGGTTGCCGTGATGCCGCAATCGCCTGATGACGTGCTGCGTTTGTTGACTGTGACGCAGCGGATGTCTCAGACGTTGCCAATCCCGATCATCAGCATGTCGATGGGCGCTCTCGGCGTCGTCAGTCGAATCTTCGGTGGAGTCTTTGGATCGACGCTGACGTTTGCGACGAGCGCCGGTCAGTCGGCGCCCGGCCAGCTGCCGATCGAGGACTTGCGCGAGATTCTCAGCCGAGTGAGTTGATTTACTGCGCCCAATGCAGACAACGTTCGACAGCACGGCCCCACTCGGTCATACGAGCCTCGGCAGCATCACGTGACATCCGAGGCTCAAAGACTCGGTCGATTTTCCAGCGTTCGGTAACGGCGTTTTCGTCGGCCCAAAAGCCAGCGGCGATTCCCGCAAGATAAGCGGCGCCGAGCGCAGTCGTCTCTGTTACCGCTGGTCGTACGACCGG
>JALRHE010000087.1 GCA_023253235.1 Steroidobacteraceae bacterium | reverse complement strand
CGAACACAGCCGCTGGTCGTACAGCCCGTCACCAAGACGGTATCGATGTGTTCTTTGACAAGGAAGGTGATCAGCGGCGTCTGAAAGAACATCGACGGCGCGTTCTTGCAGTAGGTAAAGTCGGATGGGTCATGGATCTTCGGATCCATGGCCGTGCACTCGTGACCGTAAAAGAATTCTTTGCGTACGGCGGCCACTTTCCAAAGGGGCATGTCCTTGCTGCTGCAGTATGCGGTGTAGCAGGCTGCAACCGGCAAACCGTGCTGTCTCGCCACCTTCAGCAAGTCCGCGGTGTTGTCGCGCGCCTGGTGCAGTCGCTCCAGACCGCCCAATTCGAAGCGCGGATCGGTAAAGGCCAATTGCCAATCCACCACGAGCACAGCCGCCCTGCGCCCAAAACCGATATTGCCGCTGGCGTAGCCGACTCCGACGTACTTGTCCGTCATGATCTCCCCCATTCGACATCAGCAAAAAAAAGTCCCCGCACCGTGTTCGGGTGCGGGGACTTTCGTTCAAGGCCCGATCAGGCGCAAGACCTTAGGCGGCCTTGGAGCCCTTCTTCGCAGCCGCTTCGGCACGCTTCATCGCCTCGGCAGCCACCGCGGCCCACTTGGTGAAGCGCGGTGCGGCAGGCGGATCGAAGCCCGTCTCGGCCTTGCAACGCGACTTGAGCTCTTCGATCGATTCGAAACCGCGATCGAAGATCTTCTTCTTGCCGCGCTTGCTCGCCATCTGCTTGCGCAAGCTGGCGGTCGCTGCCTCGTCGACGTTGCCGTCGGCATCGACCACGACGCCGTAGCGCTTGGCGCCCGCGACCGTCACGAGACCCGCGACGACGTCGAACGCGACCTGCTTGGCATCACGCTCGAGCGGATCACCCCAACCGCCGCCACCCCAGGTGTCAGCGATCAACAGGTCGCCCGCTTCCACTTTGACATGGTCGATCTTGGACGGGAGCAATTCCTCGGTGCCATCAGCGCGCTGCAGGAGCTTGCGGCTACGAGCACCCGGTTCACCACCGTTGGCGCCCCACGGGTAGGTGAGCCAACGATCGTCGTGGATCGAGATTTCACCCGGCTCGAGGAAGCGATAGCCGATGCGCAGGCCGTTACCGCCGCGGTTCTTGCCGGCGCCGCCGGTGTCCGCGATGGTCTCGTAGATATCGATGCGCAGCGGGAAGTAGCTCTCGAGGAACTCGTTCGGCACGTTGGTAAACGACGGCCACAGCGAGTGACCGTCCGGACCGTCGCCAAAGGGCTTGCCCGGAATACCACCGAAGGTGATCTGGTAGAGCTGATACCACTCGCCGTTCTTGTCGTAACCGGAGTACATGAAGTGCGGGCTGTCCGAGAAGCCGGCACCGCACATGAAGTCCGGGTTACCTTGACCGAGCAGGCCCGCGAGGATGTCGAAGATTCGACCGAGGGCGTGCGTACGGCACGAGAGTGCAGCCGGCTTCAAGGGCTTGAGCAGCGATCCCGGCGGGATACGCACTTCCATGAGGTCGTAGAACCCGTCGTTGAAAAGGATCTGCGGGTCGAAGACCATGATCATGTAGATGCCGGCGAACATCTTGAACATTTCTTCGTTCAACAAGAAGTTGATCGAGGAAATCGACTGCGGGTCGGTACCCGTGAAGTCGAAGATGCACTTGTCACCTTCGCGCCACATGCTGCACTTGATACGGTACGGGCCCATGTTGAGACCGTCGTCGCAGATGTAGTCTTCAAAGAATTGCTTCGCTTCCGGCACGTTCTGACGGATCAGAGCCCGCATCGCGCGCTTGTTGCGATCGAGCATGGCATCCATGGCCGAATAGAACACGTCGTCGCCAAAGCGCTCGGAGATCTCGACGCAACGAGCTGCTGCGGTACGCAGAGCAGCCGTGATGGCGTTGAAGTCCGAGAGGTTCCACTCGGGCAGACGGCAGTTGTGCAGCACGACGCGCAGCACGTCTTCGTTGAGCTTGCCGCCCTTGAAGATCTTGGTCGGCGGAACGACGATGCCGTCTTCGTAGATCGTGGTGCCGTCGGTCGGGAGCGAGCCCGGAACCTTACCACCCACGTCGGTCATGTGACCGAACATCGCGGCCCAGGCGATGATGCGACCATCGCGATAGACGGGCATCAGCATGAGCCAGTCGTTGGCGTGGCTGATCGCGCCGTTGACCGAATACGGGTCGGAGGTCAGGAAGATATCGCCCTCTTCGACCGTGCCGTCATAACCCTTCATGAAGCCCCAGATGAACGAGCCGAACTGACCGACGACCATCTTGCCGTCGGTGTTGGCGATCATCGGGAACTCGTCATGCTGCTCACGAATACCCGGCGACATCGCCGTACGGAACAGCACCGTGTCCATCTCGTAACGCGCATTGCGCAGTGCGCTCTCGATGATGTCGATAGTGACGGTGTCGACCTTGACCTTCTTGAAAGGCTTCTTGTTGCGCTGAACGATTGTTGCAGGCATGGATTACTTCCTCTTCGAGGCCGCCTTCTTGGGCGCCTTGTAGTTGTCGGGGTAAATCAGGATGCAGCCGGACTTGTCGACGTGGCCGGTGTGCTTCGGCAGGATCACCGTCGTCGAGTCCATTTCCATCACGATCGCAGGACCTGCGATCTTGTTACCGGCTTGCAGCTTGGCGCGGGCGTAGACGATGGCCGTCACGTCCTTGCCGTCCATATAGGACTTCTGCTTACCGACGATCGCGGCCTTCGGACTCGAGCCGCCGCTCTTGAGCGGCTGACGCTTGATCTTGATACCCTGGCCCTGCACGGCGGCGCGCAGCGTGACGAGCTCGTGCTCGAGCGGCAGCGCGAACGTGAAGAGGCGCTTGTGCTCCTCGTCGAACTTGTCGCTGATCGACTTCAGGCCCTTCTTCTGCAGATCCTTCAGGTCGACTTCGACCGTCAGGCGCAGACCCTGGCCGTGGTAACGCAGATCGACCTGATAGCTCGTCGTCATTTCCGACTTTTTGACGCCTTCGGCCTCGATACCCTTCGATGCATCGGCCGCGAGTTCCTTGAGGATCTTCTCGATTTCTTTGGCCGACGTCTCGGAGAACTGACGTACGTAGGTGCGTGCGCGTTCGTCACGAACCGCCGTCGTGGCATCACCGAGTGCGCAGAGCACGCCCGGGCCCGGCGGGATGATCGACGGCCACGAGCCGAGCAAACGCGACAACGCGTTGGCATGGATCGGACCGGCGCCGCCGAAGGCGAT
>JALRHE010000442.1 GCA_023253235.1 Steroidobacteraceae bacterium | reverse complement strand
GGTGCACACCCCGGTGAGCGCGAGCAGGATACCGAGCCAGCGATGCCAAGCGAGGCGCTCGCGAAACACGACCGCCATCGCGACGGCCGTCATGATCGGATTGAGAGCGACGACGAGCGCGGTACGGCTCGCCGGAATCAGTTCGAGCGCACCCAAGAACAGCAGGTTGTAGATCACGAGCCCTGCGATGGCGAGTGCGGCGCTGTAGAACCAGTCGCGGCGACGCAGGGTTGGCCAGCCACGCTCGATCCACAGCATGACCGGCACCAGCACCGCCGCTGCCGCCCAGAATCGCAGCGCGGCGAGCGTGAAGTGCGGCATTTGCGGGGCAGCGAGGCGACCTGCGATGAACGTGCCGCCCCACAAGGCGGCGACGCCGACGAGCCGCAGGTAGGTCGATGTCATACGTTTGCGCCTACAGGTGAGGTTTGTGCCTCGCGGTGCTCGCGCAGCGCGACATAAATACCAGCACCAATGATGATCGCGGCTCCGATCAGCATCCCCGCCTGCGGAAACACGTGCCAGAACACCCAGTCGATCCCGATGCCCCAGAGCAGCGCGGTGTATTCGACGGGCGCGACGACCGCCGCAGGCGCATGTCGAAACGCTTCGGTGATGTAGTACTGGCCGACGGCGCCGAGTCCGCCCGTCGCGGCAATGAGCCACCAGTCCTGCGGTCGGATGTCGACCCATTGCGGTAGTGCGAGCACACCCGCGATGAGCGTAACGAGCAACAAAAACGTGAACACCATCGAAGATGAGGTTTCGCTACGGGTCAGTACGCGTGCCGTGATGACGGCGACGGCGTAACTCAGTGCCGACACCGTCGCGGCGATACCGGCGAGCAAGGGCAGTCCGCCGGGACGGGGTTGCAGGATGATCCACACGCCTGCGAGTCCAATGAAAATCGCCAGCCATCGACCACGGTCGACTTTTTCGCCTAGCCACAACGCTGCCATCGCCGCGATCAACAGCGGGGCGGTCATGTAGATCGAGTACACCGACGCCAGCGAAGCCGTACCGAGGGCATAGATGAAGGTCACCAGCATCAAGACGCCGAGCACCCCGCGCAGTAGATGCAAGCCGTAGCGATGGATGCGCAGTTCGGTGAGACGGCCTTGCCAGATCAAGGGCAACAACACGAAGGGCAGTGACGCCGCTGCGCGCAGGACAGTGACCTGCATCGGCGGGTAGTGCGCAGCGAACAACTTCAACAACGCATCCATGAACGAGAACGCGGCCACGGCGATAAACATGGCCGCGAGGCCGCGGAGGTTGCCGGTGTTGTTGGCCAATTTCATGGGGGCGGGACTATACGGGAAGCGGTCGCGCCCGGCGGGAATGTGCGCGAGATCACGTTCGAATACTAGGCCGAAACAGCATGTATCGAAAGCGGGTAAAAATGATCGCAGTTTTTTGTGGGAAAGCGGCAACAGGGGCACTACATTCCGCATCCATACCATCTGGCCGCGCAGTGGTTCGGATATTGAGCCGACCCATGCGCAGACTCGGACCTCCAAAGAAAAAAACGTCAACAGGTGCGATGAAACATCTCAGCTTGACGCCGGCTTTGCTGATCGCCGCGCAACACGACACCAGTTCCATCTCGAGCCTCGTCATGACGTTTCGCATGCATGGCTTGGGTGGTGATCGTGCCTGTCGCAAGTTGATCCATCGCCTCGAAAAATTGAATTTGCTTCAGATCGTGGCGGGCTCCCGCAACGATCGACGTGAGAAGTCGGTCTGTCTGACCGACGAGTCGCGGCAGTTGCTGCGCGAACTCCAATCACAACTCCAAAAATTGCCGATTTGAACGGCTCTCGACCTGCGAGTCTCGCGTCCGCCGAGTAGTCGAGACGCACTGCCGGCGATGGACTCTTCTTTGCAAGTACATTTGATACAGTTATTGTACCAATGTGAAACTCGTTGGTCTGGCACCCGCTGTTTTGCTGATCGCCCAGCACAAGGCGATTTCGATTTCCGAGTTGGTCCATCTCTACCAACAGATGGGCTTCGGGGGTGCGCGCAGTTGCCGCAAGTTGATTCACCGACTCGAGCGTCTCGAATTGATCGAGATTGCACCGGGCGTGCGTGGCGATCGGCGAGAGAAAGCCGTTGCGCCGACGCAACGCGCCATGCAGATGTTGGGTGAACTCAATGGCTTGCTCGACCGAATCTTGGGTCGCTCAACCCGCCCCCTCCAAACCCCAGCGCCAACGGGTGAGAAGTCCGAGCGAGTCGGCGCCGGGCTGAGTTAAGGCTCTTCGACGAGATAGCCTCGCGCGCGTAGCAGATCCAGCACGCCTTTCGTCTTGAAGAGCTCGGTGATCGGCACCACCGCCAAAGAAATCGAGTGATTTTCCAGCGAGTCGTAAACGAGCTTCAGCCATTGCTCGTCGAACTGACGCCGGATATCGGCCACTCGCGGACTTTGCATGAGCGCCGACCAACAGGTCTCCTGCTGCGCAAGGGCATTCGAGGAGCGTAGCCCTGCGATGTCGCCGAGCGACCAATCTTCGGCGCGCTGACGAGCCAACGCGAGATCGTATTCGAGTCGATCGAGCGTGGATTTCATGCAGGCGAGTTCCGCTTCGCGCGGAATTCGAGCGACCTCGGCCAACGTGCCTTTGGGGTCCTCGATGCGCAGCTCAGGCTGCACGATCTTGACCTTGTTCTTGCGAGCCAATTTTTCGACGGCTTTGTTCACGTCGTTGCGAGAGGTGAGGCCACTGCGCGACACGGCTTCGCGCCACAACTCGCCTGCTGCGAGTACGGGGCGACGTTTGAGTATGTCGGTCTCGCGCGGCGCGTATTTTTGGCGCAGCCGCTCGAAGCGTGCGTAGAGTTCGGGCGGCAGAATCGCTTGTAACGACTGTTTGTCTTCGTTACCGCGTAGTTTTCGGTATTGAAAATAGAGTTGCACTGCCGAGATCGGGCCGATGTCGGCATCGACCTTGCTGCTCGCGGGAATGAGTCGATCTGCCCGCGCCAGCACGCGCTCCACGTCGCGCGAGCGCCATTCCAATTTCTTGGGTAGTGGACTCAAGGTGCCGAGGATGTAGAGCGTGTTGTCGCCGTTGCGGACCTTCCAAAGTCCGGGTCCTGCAGCTTCGCCGACGACCGTCACCTCCTCGACGATCGGGTCGTCGATGACAACGTTGTCAGCGTCGACCGCGATCTCGAGCGTTGCATTCGAGACCGGCAGCTCCTGCGGACCCGTCGCGCCAACTGATGGCGCGAGCATCGATAAGAACATCAGCAGGCCAGCGAATCCTTTCGCAACCCCATTCATGACGACCTCAAGCCTTCAGAGCGACCAAGACCTCATCGAGCATTTTCTTGGCGTCGCCAAACAGCATACGGTTGTTCTCGCGGAAGAACAGCGGATTGTCGACACCCGCATAACCCGAAGCCATCGAACGCTTCATGACGATCGACGTCTTCGATTTCCACACCTGCAGCACTGGCATGCCGGCGATAGGGCTGTTCGGATCATCCTCGGCTGCTGGGTTCACGATGTCGTTCGCACCGATCACCATCGAGACATCGGTATCCGGGAAGTCGTCGTTGATTTCGTCCATCTCGAGCACGATGTCGTAGGGAACTTTGGCCTCGGCGAGCAGCACGTTCATGTGCCCCGGCATACGGCCGGCGACCGGATGGATGCCAAAGCGTACGTTCACGCCCTTCTCGCGCAGCAGCTTCGTGATTTCATAGACCGTGTGCTGCGCTTGAGCGACCGCCATCCCGTAGCCTGGGACGATGATCACGTTCTTGGCCGAGCGCAGCAGCTCGGCGGTCTCGACCGCGCTGACCGCGACCACTTCGCCAGCGGGCTGTTCACCAGCTGCCGCCGTGGGTGTCGAACCGCCGCCGGTACCGAATCCACCGGCGATCACGCTGATGAAGTTGCGATTCATTGCGCGGCACATGATGTACGAGAGGATCGCACCTGAAGATCCGACGAGAGCACCGGTCACGATCAACAGATCGTTCGCGAGCATGAAGCCGGTCGCTGCCGCTGCCCAACCCGAATAGCTGTTGAGCATCGAGACGACCACCGGCATATCGGCTCCACCGATCGCCATGACCATGTGGATGCCAAAGAGCAGCGCGATGATCGTCATGATGGCGAGCGGCAGCATGCCGGCATCGACATCGTGCGCAGCCAGAAATTCCGCACCAAACCAGATCACCGCGAGCAGCGCGATCAGGTTGAGCCAGTGCCTTGCGGGCAGCAGTAGCGGCTTGCCGCCGATTTTTCCCGAGAGTTTGCCGAAGGCGATGATCGAGCCCGAGAAAGTCACGGCGCCGATCAGGATGCCGATGTAGATCTCGACTTCGTGGATCGCTTTTTCGGCGCCCGTGTAAACGACGGAGGTGTCGACGTAGCTGGCAAAGCCGACGAGACAGGCAGCAAGACCGACGAGGCTGTGCATCAAAGCTACGAGCTCTGGCATCTGCGTCATCTGCACTTTGCGCGCAGCATAGACGCCGATAGCGCCGCCTACCGCCAGCGAGCCGATGATCCAAGGCAGACCTGCTGCGGTGACACGGGGTCCAAGCACGGTGGCTACGACCGCGATGGTCATGCCGAGCATGCCGTAGAAGTTGCCGCGGCGTGAGGTCTCGGCATTCGACAAGCCGCCGAGGCTCATGATGAACAGAATAGTTGCGCCGATGTAGGCGACGGTTGCGAGATTTTCCGACATGTCCGTGGCCTCTTACTTGCGGAACATCGCCAGCATGCGTCGCGTGACCGCGAAGCCGCCGAACATGTTGATGGCAGTGAGCGTGAGCGCCGTGATGGCAAGACCCAGTATCAATTCGTTGGGTCTATCGCCGCCGCCGTCCGCGAGAGGCGGAGCGACTTGGACCAGTGCGCCCACGGCGATGATGCTCGAGATCGCGTTGGTCACGCTCATCAGCGGCGTGTGCAGCGAGGGCGCTACGTTCCAGATGACCATGTAGCCTATGAAGCACGCGAGCACGAATACCGTGAAGTGCGCGACGAACGAGGGCGGCGCATAAGCGCCAACCAACCAGAAGAGCAATGCGCCGACACCGAACATACCGGCGAGGGCTTTGCCCGACATCGGCTCGCCACCACCGCCGTGTCCGTGCGCAGATTTTTTGGCAGCGGGTGTCGGTGCGGATGCGGCGGCCGTTTTGGTGGCGGGCGGCGCGACCGAGAGGCGAGGTGGCGGGGGCGGCCAGGTGATCTCGCCTTGCTTGATCACGGTGGCGCCGCGGATCGCCTCGTCGTCGAAATTGACGTCGATGCGACCATCTTTGGTTTTGCAGAGCTCTTCGATCAACCGCAGCAAGTTCGTGGCGTACAGCGTGGACGCTTGCTTGGCGAGACGGCTTGGCAAATCGGTGTAGCCGATGATGGTGACGCCTTCGCGTACCACGACTTCGCCCGGTACGGTGAGCTCACAGTTACCACCCTGTTCGGCGGCGAGATCGACGATAACGCTGCCGGGGCGCATCGATTTGACCATCTCCGCGGTGATCAATTTCGGCGCCGGTTTGCCCGGGATGAGTGCGGTCGTGATGATGATGTCGACGTCCGCGGCTTGCTTGGCGAAGGTGGCGCGCTGCGCGAGCTGGAAGCCCTCGCTCATCACCTTGGCATAGCCGCCGACGCCGCTGCCTTCTTCTTGATAATCGACGGGGACGAATTCCGCGCCCATCGATTTGACCTGATCGGCGACCTCCGGCCGCGTATCGTTGGCGCGGACGATGGCGCCCAAGCCCACAGCCGCACCGAGTGCAGCCAGACCGGCAACGCCGGCGCCAATGACGAAGACTTTGGCAGGTGGCACCTTACCCGCGGCCGTGATCTGGCCCGTGAAGAAGCGGCCGAAGTGATGCGCCGCCTCGATCACGGCGCGATAGCCCGCGATATTGGCCATCGACGAGAGAGCATCCATCTTTTGCGCTCGCGAGATGCGCGGCACGCTGTCCATGGCGAGCACCGTGAGCTGCCTTGCGGCCATCTCCTGCATCAATTGCGGGTTTTGCGCCGGCCAGATGAAGCTGATGACGGTCGTGCCGGGACGCATCGCCGCCACCTCGGCACTGGTCGGAGCGCGAACTTTGAGGATGAGATCGGCCTGCGCAAAAAGCGCCTCGGCGTTATGGGCGACCGTGGCGCCGGCAGCGACGTAGGTGTCGTCCGCAAAGTTGGCGAGCGCGCCAGCGCCCGATTCGACGGCGACCGAAAACCCGAGTTTGCGCCATTTCTCCACGACATCCGGGACGGCGGCGACACGCTTTTCGCCAGGATAGATCTCACGCGGAATACCGATGGTCAACGACATGGGAACCTCAGGGTCGCAGCGGGCAGGCCGGATGATACGACGTTCACGTTTTTGCCGTTGAATCTCGTCGCCGGACTGCCTATCTTAAGGAACCGATGAGTGCTGCCGATCACGAGGACCTGCGCATCGTTGCCCGCCCCGCCGAAGGGGTGAGTTTGCAACAGCCGGTGCTGCGCACCGACGTTTCAGGTATGCCGCTCGAATGGATCGACTATCGCGAGGCGGCCCGGCTCTATCACCAAGAACAGGTCGCCTACACCTGTGGTACGCCGATCATTCGCCTCTATGGCGGTAC
>JALRHE010000358.1 GCA_023253235.1 Steroidobacteraceae bacterium | reverse complement strand
CCACGCTCACGAGTGCCGAGATCACCGAGCGACTACGGTCAGGGGCCCGAGCCTATCCGGCCGTGAGCGGGCTCACGGTCTGTCGTAACCCGAGCGGTCTCAACGATCGGCAAACGGCCGAGTGCGCCTGCACTAGCGCCGCCTGCGGTGCCGGCATGGTCGATGCACTGGGCGCACTCGAGCAGGCGCGTCGCCCCCTCGCGGTGATCGTCGCGCCTGCTAGTGTCACGGCCGGACAGAATGCGACTCTGCAGGCGAATGCCTCGACTGCCTCCTGCGGTCGAGCCTTGCAAACCTATGCGTGGACCGTGCTCGCAACCGGTGCCGGTGGTGCGCTCGTCTCCGGCGCGAACACCGCCTCGGCGACTGTGCTGCCGCCGACGAGCGGAACGCTGCAATTACAATTGACCGTCACGGATAATCAGGGCGCACGCGATACGGCACGGGTCAACGTGACGGCGACTTCGGCGAGCAGCGATAGTCCGCCGGGCGTAGCGGGGCCTGCATGCCCGAGCGAGTTGAGTTTTGCGCCACCTGTGACTACCCCTCCGAGTACGCCAACTTCGCCTAGCGCAGGGAGTTCCGGCGGTGGCGGTGGTGCGATCGATCCTTGGGTTTTATGGGCGCTCGGCGGTGCACTGCTCTGGCGTGCCGCGCGTCGACGGGGAGTATTCTAATGACGATGACCGTGTTGATTACCGGTGCGTCTTCTGGCATCGGCGAAGGTTTGGCGCGTGAATACGCGCGGCGTGGTGCACGCTTGGCACTGGTTGCGCGTCGCCTCGAGCGGCTCGAAGCGTTGGCGACCGAGTTACGTGCCGCCGGTGCCGAGGTCAGCGTGCACTCGGGCGACGTCACCATCGAGGGCGACATTGCGCGGGTCGTCAAAGAATTCTCATCGCGTGGCGTCGCCATCGATCTTGTTTATGCAAACGCGGGGTTTGGCGTCGCCGGACCCTTACCGAGATTGAGCCTAGACGACTATCGCCGGCAGTTCGAAACGAACGTCTTCGGCTTGCTGCGAACCATCTACGAAACTCTCGATGTATTGCGTGCAAGTCGCGGTCGGCTGGTACTCGTGGGCAGTGTGGCGGGGCATGTCGCCGCACCATCCGCTTCTGCCTATGCCATGAGCAAATTCGCCGTACGTGCCTTGTCGGAATCGCTACGCGGCGATTTGCGTCGCGACGGCATCGGCGTGACTTTGGTGTCGCCCGGTTTTGTCGACTCGGATATTCGTCGTACCGACAATCGGGGACAGTTGCAGGAAGATGCGCCGGATCCGGTGCCGGCGTGGCTGCGCGTGCCGACGGACGTGGCAGTGCGCGAGATCGTGCGTGGCGTCGAGCGCGGCAAGGCGGAAATCGTGGTCACCGGACACGGCAAGATCATCGTTTTCCTGTCGCGACATTTTCCGCGCCTGGTGCGATTTCTGCTGTTGCGCAGTTATACCGGCAGACCCGAGCCCAAGTCGGCCAAGAGCACAGCTGGGAAGGCTCAATGAATTCCCGTGTTCGAGGATTGTTTCCGACGCTCCTGTATGTCGCGCCGCTGCGCCGCGGTGGCAGTCGCGATTTGAATCGACGTCTGCTTGCCGAGTGTCTGCAATTACAGCTCGACGATGTGGCCGGGCGTCGGTGGTCGGCTCGCAATTATCCGGGCGGCTACACCTCTTACGGGTCGCTCTGCCGCATGCAACAACTCTCGCCGACCTTCGCCAAGCTCGAACGTGCTCTCGCGGCGCACGTGCGAACGTACGCCACCTCTTTGGCTCTCGATCTCGAGGGTCGAGAGCTTTCCATGACCGATTGTTGGGTAAACGTGATGCCGCAAGGCGTCGTGCACAGTTTGCACTTGCATCCGCTGTCGACCATCAGTGGTACCTACTACGTGCGTACGCCAAGTGGGGCCTCGGGGCTGAAGTTCGAAGATCCGCGCCTCGATCGCTATATGGCGGCGCCGCCCCGGCGGGCGGATGCGCCGGAGGCACTGCGACCCTGGCACACGGTGGCGGCCAAGGCGGGACAGGTGGTGCTATTTGAAAGTTGGTTGCGCCACGAGGTGCCGCCGAACCCCTCCAAGACGCCGCGTATCAGTATCTCGTTCAATTTCAGCTGGTTTTGATGTCCGGTAGTTGGTAGGGGTATTGCACAGTCGTTATCGATGTAAGACGATCAGAGGTTCTGTCTGTAGTTTTTTGGCAATGGAGTTGTGACAAATATGCAACATGCTAAGTGGGTGTTGGCTGCCGCCGCTTTGACGGCCGCTGCCACGGCAACCGCGCAAGACCAGAACGCGTCTGGCGGTTTGGAAGAGATCACGGTCACTGCTCAGCGCCGCGAGCAGAGCCTGCAGGACGTGCCGATCGCCATCACGGCGTTCACGGCCGACCAGCTCGAGCAACGTCAGGTGTTCAACACCTACGACCTCGTGCGCAACATTCCGAACTTGACGGGCAACGCCAACGTCGGCGTCGGCACCTCGAGCTCGCTGTACATCCGCGGCATCGGTAACGGCGAATCGATCGCCACGTTCGACCTGCCGGTCGGTACCTATGTCGACGACGTTTACGTCGCTCGCCAGAACCACAATAACTTCAGCTTGTTCGATGTCGAGCGCATCGAAGTGCTGCGCGGCCCGCAGGGCACGCTGTTCGGCCGCAACACGACTGGCGGCGCGATCAACGTCGTCATGAAGAAGCCGGGCGAAGAGCTCAAGGGTTTCGTCGAAGCCGGCATTGGCCGCTTCGGTCTCTGGACGGCTCGTACCTCGATCGATCTGCCGATCAGCGATCGTCTGTTGACCAAGTTCTCGGCCTATCGCATCAAGGATGACGGTTACGCCTTGCAGGTTTCGACCGGCAATTACCTCAATGATCGCGACGCTTCCGGTCTGCGTGCCGACATCCGCTTCCTCCCGGTCGATGGTGTCACCATCGATTTCATCGGTGAGTACGTGGACGATCGCAACACGAACTTCCTGAACGTCGAAAACGCCGACGGTAATCGCATCGTCAACAACAAG
>JALRHE010000173.1 GCA_023253235.1 Steroidobacteraceae bacterium | reverse complement strand
GATCGTGATGATGCCGACCATTCGCGCCAGCGAGGCACGCGCCAGTATCGTCCGGCGACACTTGCAACCAGATGCGGAAACCTGGAATGACGAGGCTCTGTTGCTACGCGGTCTGATCGAGAGCGCTCGAGAGCAATTGCCACACATCACGCTCGGTGACGCGCAACGGCGTGAACTGATCCGCATGGCTGACGCACTCGGTGTACAAGGACATCGCGCCGATTTATTCGCGATTCGTGTGGCGCGTGCGAGTGCCGCTCTAGGTTTACGCGACGAGGTACAGCGCGAGGATCTCGAGCTGGCGGCACGACTCGTTCTGCTACCGCGCGCCACTCGGCACCCTGACACGACACACAGTGCACCGCCGCCCGAGCCGCCCGCATCAGAAACACCGCCACCTCCCGACTCGAACGATGAAATCGAACCCGACTCGGACTCGGTGCCATCGGAAGATCAACTCGAACTCGCCGAAGAAGTGCTGGATTCGCTCGCCGTAGATTTACCCGACGCTCTCTCCTCGCTTTCTTTTGCGAGGCAGCGCAGCGGCCGCAGCGGATCCCGAGGGGCTACCAGCGGACAACGTGGTAGGCATGTGTCGAGTGTGCCCGGGTTGCCTCGCGGACAGCGACTCGATGTCATCGCGACCTTACGTGCTGCCGCTCGCTGGCAGCGAGTCCGAACCCGTCGTCGTCACGGCATCACGCTCACCAGCGACGACTTCAGGATCAAAAAATATCGCAGCAAGGCTGGCGCGCTCTTCATCTTTGCCGTCGATGCCAGCGGCAGCATGGCACTCAACCGCATGCGACAGGCGAAGGGAGCCGTTCACGCGCTGCTCGAGCAGGCTTACGTCAATCGCGATCGGGTGGCTCTGCTCGCCTTTCGAGGTGACGAAGCGAACCTGCTGCTGCCACCGACTGGCAGCGTCGAGTTGTTGCGTCGTGCAGTGGACCAGTTGCCGACCGGCGGCGGCACGCCGATCGCCGCTAGTCTCGTGGCGAGCCTCGAAGTAGCGGATCAGGCGAAGCGGCGCGGCTTTGGCAACATCGTGCTCGTCATGCTCACCGACGGACGCGCCAATGTCGGCTTGAAGACCGACCGCGCCGGCGTCGATGCCGAGGTGAAGCAACTGGCTCGCTCCGTCGCCGAGACCGGCATTCGATCGCTCGTGATCGACACGCAGCGCAGCTTCTTGAGTCAGGGCAATGCGACCCAGTTGGCCCGCGCTCTGGGCGGCGACTATCTCTATCTACCCAACGCACAAGGCACGGCGATCGCCGCAGCCGCCCGTCAAGTTGCGAGTGCCTGAGCGAGATCGGCTTTGAGATCCTCGAGGGCCTCGAGACCGATCGACAGTCGTACCGTCGAGGCGTGAATATCGGATTTGGCCCGATCCTCCGCATCCAGATCTTTCGGCTGCATCAACTGTGGCGGCATGACCAAGGACTCCGTCGAGCCAAAACTCGGCGTCATCGCAAAATAGCGCAGCTTCTCCGCGAACTGCCTGCCCGCTTCCGCACCAGCCACCACATCGAAGGTGATCACGCAGCCGAAGTCGCGCATCTGTCGCCGCGCGAGGTCGACGCCACGGTGCGACGCGAGACCCGGATAGCGCACATGTGCGCATGCCGGGTGCGATTCCAGAAACTGTGCGATCGCCAAAGCACGGGCGGACTGCTCGCGGTAGCGCAACAGATACGTTTTCATCCCGCGAACCATCAGCGATGCCGACAGAGGATCGAGCTGTGCACCGAAGAGACCGAAGTCATGTCGCAAGCGATTGACGATCGCGCGATCCCCGATCACCGCACCGCCCATGACATCCCCTACCCCGGTCGTGAACTTGGTCAGACTGTGGATGAAGAGATCGATGTCGAATTCGCCGTGCTGATGGAATCCAGCGGAAGTGTTATCGATGATCGTCGTCACCCCAAACTCTCGCGCCATCGACGTCAGTGCGGCGATATCCGCGATCTTGTTGACGGGATTGGTCGGACTCTCGAAGAACATGATCTTGACCGGCCGCGACGAGAGCACGGCGCGAACGCCTTCAAGATCCTCGATCGAAAGCATGGTGTGCGAGACACCGAAACGCGCGAGCATGCTGCGGATGATGTGGCGGGTCGGACCGTAACCCTCGACGAAGAACACCACGTGATCGCCCGTCTGGGTCAGCGCAAGCAACGTTTGTGCGACGACGTTCACGCCAGATGCGCTCGTCAGACACTCTTCGCGTCCTTGCAATGAGGCCAACAGTTGCTCGAGCTGCCTTACCGTCGGATTCGATGCTCGCGAATAGAAGAAGCCCGGACGCTCGCCGCGGTAGACACGCAGCGTTTCGGCGACGGTCTCGGTCTCCCATTTGACGTTCTGGTAAATCGGAAACAGCAACGGGTGATTGTCTGCAGGCGTTTCGACGGTCGCCGGATGCTGCAACGCCGTCTCGGCTCGCTCTTGTTCTTTCATCGCTCCAATTGTACCGAAACGCCCATGGCTCGCTCGTCAGGGATTTCCGTCGTTGTGCGCCATGCGTTCTTCGCGGAGGCGCCGTTGCTCCTCACGTCGCATATAGAGGGTTGAGAGCACGACGCCCACCGCCACCACCAGAACCATCAATGTCGCCAAGGCATTGATATCGGGACTAACTCCGCGCCTGACTCGCGAGAAAATCTCCATCGGCAACGTCGAGGAGCCTGGACCGGAGACGAACTGCGAAATCACGACGTCATCCCATGAGAGCGTGAAAGCCAGCAACCAACCGGAAATCAGCGCCGGTGCGATCAAGGGCAGCGTGATGCGAAAGAACACGGTCGCCGGCTTGGCACCGAGATCGAGCGCCGCCTCTTCGAGCGAATCGTCGAACCCCGCGAGGCGCGACTGCACAATGACGGTGACATAGGCCATCGCGAATGTGATGTGCGCGATCGTGATCGTCAAAATGCCACGACCGGAGGGCCAGCCGATCGCCTGCTCCAGAGCCACGAACAGCAGCAACATCGCGATACCGGTAATGATCTCCGGCATCACCAGTGGCGCCGTCGTCATCGCCGAGAGAAAGGCGCGACCGCGAAAGGGTCCGAAACGCGTCAACACGACACCCGCCAACGTGCCGAGGATCACTGCACCGCTGGCGGTCATGGCTGCGACCTTGATCGAGATCCAAGCTGCACCCAGCAATTGGTCGTTCTCGAGCAGCCGTGCGTACCAGCGCAGCGTCGGCGAATTGTCCCGATCCCACACGGTAACGAGACGCGAGTTGTTGAACGAGAACACGATCATCGAGAGGATCGGCACGTAAAGGAAGGCCAACCCCAACGCGAGCATCGTTCCTCGGAACCAACCGCGTTGCTTCATTTGTGCCCCCTCACCGCCGCGCCGCCTCAAGCTCGCGACGTTGATAACGCTGGAAGAGCAGAATCGGCAGCAACAGAACTAACAGCAGAACGATAGCGACCGCCCCCGCCACAGGCCAATTACGCGCGCCAAAGAACTGAGCCGACAGCACCGTACCGATCATCAGCTGATCGGTACGACCGAGCAGCGAGGGCATGACGAACTCGCCAACGGCCGGAATGAAGACGAGCAAACAACCCGCGACGATACCCGGCATCGAGAGTGGCAATGTCACTCTGAAAAAGGCCTTGAAGGGTCTCGCCCCGAGATCTGCAGCCGCCTCGAGCAACGTCAGGTCGTGTTTTTCGAGGTTCGAATACAAGGGCAAAATCATGAACGGCAGATACGAATAGACGATACCGACGTATACCGCGAAGTCGGTATAGAGCAACGTCAAAGGCTCGTCGATGAGCCCCATGGCCAGCAGCGTATTGTTGATGACGCCGTTGGTCTTGAGCAGGCCGACCCAGGCATAGACACGCAGCAGGAAGGATGTCCAAAACGGCAGGATGATCAGCATCAGCAACAGATTTCGCGTGCTGGGCTTCGAGCGTGCTATCGCATACGCCATCGGATAGCCGATCAGCAGACACCAGAAAGTCGACACGGCAGCCACCTTGACTGAATACAGGAACGTGTCGACGTACAAACTCTCGCGCAACAACACCTGGTAGTTGTCGAAATTGAAGCTCACGACCAGACGACGGGTTTCCTCGACCCACTCCAGCAAAGGCGCATATCCCGGCTGGATCGGCTGCATCCACGAAAACGAAATCTTCAGAACGATGACGAAGGGGATGGCGAAGAAAGCCAAAAGCCAAAGGTATGGCACCCCGATGACGAGATTGCGAGGCTGACTCCAGCTCTTCAATGTCGACAGAAGTGAGCGGCGCACGATGAGCTCGTTACTGAATCAACACGACGGGGCTTGAGGAATGCCACGACAGATGTACCGTTTCGTCCCACACGATGCGTTCATCGTGTCGCTCGACGTTCGGTATGGTGACTCGAACCAAACGCCCAGCAGGCAAACGCACCAGATAAATCGAGAGATCGCCCATATACGCGATTTCCTTGACCACGCCGGTGACGTGGTTTTCACCACTGGCTGGCGCGGTCCGCGACATCTCGATTTTCTCGGGGCGGATAGCGACCGTCACCTGCGCATCGGGTGGTGCACTGATGCCATGACTGACGAACACCGTCGTCTCGAGTTCCGGGCAGCCGATGCGAACGTAGGCGGGCTCGTCTTCGATCAACTTACCCTCGAACATGTTGACCGACCCGATGAAGTCCGCCACGAAACGCGAGTTCGGAAACTCGTAGATATCGGTGGGGGTACCGACCTGTACGATCTGCCCCTTGTTCATGACGCCGATGCGAGATGCGAGCGTCATGGCCTCTTCCTGGTCGTGCGTCACGACGACGAACGTGACGCCGAGTTGTTCTTGCAAATTGATGAGCTCGAACTGCGTGTGTTCGCGCAGCTTCTTATCGAGCGCGCCCAAGGGCTCATCGAGCAGCAATAACTTAGGCTTCTTGACCAAAGCGCGAGCGAGCGCCACACGCTGGCGCTGACCGCCCGACAACTGGTGCGGCTTGCGCTTGGCAAAATCACCGAGTTTCACGATGCCGAGCATGTCATCGACACGCCGACGAATCTCGTTCTTATCGACGCCTTCTTGTTCGAGACCGAAAGCGACGTTCTGCATCACCGTCATATGCGGGAACAACGCATACGACTGGAACATCATGTTGACCGGTCGCTCGTAAGGCGGGATGCCCGCCATATCTTGACCATCGATGAGGATGCGACCCGAGGTCGGCGTTTCGAAACCCGCCAACATGCGCAGCAAAGTCGTCTTGCCGCAACCAGAGCCGCCTAGGAGACAAAAAATCTCTCCCTTGTAGATGCTCAAGGAAACGTTATCGACGGCGGCAAAATCGCCGAAGCGTTTCGACACACCCTCGATCCGAAGGTACTCGTTATGGCGGTCGACGACTCTTTCGGCCAAGACACACCCTCCGAAGACAAAAAACCTGCGGCAACCCCCAGAAAGGGGCTACCGCAGGCCTATTCAACAACTTATCGGTTACTGGCCTGCTTTGAAGCGTGTCCAGGTGGCTGTGAGCAACTGCGTGAACGCGTCACTTTCGGCCAGATCGACCTGCAAGCGCGCCTTCACCTCGTCGCTCGGGTAGATCGCCGGATTCTCAAGAATGTCCTTGTTGACGAATTCCTTCGCCGGAATGTTAAGACTCGCGTAGCTCACGTAGTTCGTGTTCTTGGCGGCCACTTCCGGACGCATCAAATAGTTGATGAACGTGTGGGCATTCTCGATATTTTTGGCATCCTTGGGGATGGCCAGCATGTCGAAGAACATGATCGCGCC
>JALRHE010000159.1 GCA_023253235.1 Steroidobacteraceae bacterium | reverse complement strand
GTTGATGCCGAACACCGTCTCGAGCGGCGTTTGCGCGAACAGATTGTTGAGGATGACTTCGGCGTTCTCGCCACGCTTCAACTCGATGACGATGCGCATGCCGTCCTTGTCGGACTCGTCGCGCAGACCGTCGTTGGAGATACCCTCGATCTGTTTGTCGCGGACGAGATCCGCGATGCGCTCGATCAAGCGCGCCTTGTTCACTTGGTACGGCAGCTCGGTGACGATGATCGCCTGCCGATCGCCCCTACTTCCGACTTCTTCGAAGTGGGTGCGTGCACGAATGGAGAGTCGACCACGACCGCCCTTGTAGGCACTGACGATTTCGCGAGCACCGTTGATGATGCCGGCCGTCGGGAAATCCGGGCCCGGTACGTGCTGCATCAGCGCCGGCAGCCCGATGTCGGGGTCGTCGATCACCGCAATGCAAGCGTTGACGACTTCCGTCAGGTTGTGCGGCGGAATATTGGTCGCCATGCCGACCGCGATACCCGAGGAGCCGTTGACCAACAAGTTCGGGATGCGCGAGGGCATCACCGTCGGTTCGGTCAAAGAATCGTCGTAGTTGGGAGCGAAATCGACGGTCTCGCGATCGATATCGGCGAGCAACTCGCCCGCCAATCGCGACATGCGCACTTCGGTGTAGCGCATGGCCGCCGGCGTGTCGCCATCGACCGAGCCGAAGTTGCCTTGGCCATCGACGAGCAGGTAGCGCATCGAGAACGGCTGCGCCATGCGCACGACTGCGTCGTACACAGCAACGTCACCGTGCGGGTGGTATTTCCCGATGACGTCACCGACGACACGCGCCGATTTCTTGTACGGCTTGTTGTACTCGTTGCCGAGCTCACGCATCGCGTAGAGCACGCGACGATGGACAGGTTTCAGGCCGTCACGAACATCCGGGAGCGCGCGCCCCACGATCACGCTCATCGCGTAATCGAGATAGGACTGACGCATCTCGTCTTCGAGATTGACGGGCAAAACTTCGCGGGCAATTTCGCTCATAAAGAGCTCGAAATAGTACCATACGGGACCCGTCAACGCCGTGGTTCCCGTATGTCCATCGAGACTCCTTTCGACGCCGCCGAAGTGGCCAAGTTCGACGCCCTCTCGCACCGGTTTTGGGACCCCGCCGGGGAGTTCAAACCGCTGCACAATCTCAACCCGCTACGGGTGGAGTTCATCGCCGAGCGTGCCAACCTGAAGGGGGCACGAGTGCTCGATGTCGGCTGTGGCGGCGGCCTTTTGGCCGAGTCGCTTGCCAAGCGCGGCGCCCGGATGACCGCAATCGATCGGGCCGCCGGCATGATCGAAGTGGCTCGACTACACGCGGCGGCCAGCGGCATCGACATCGACTACCGCCTACAGCCGGCCGAGGAGTTGGCGCAGCGTGAGCCCGCAGCGTTCGATGTGGTCACCTGCATGGAGATGCTCGAACACGTGCCCGACCCGGGTGCGACCATCGATACTCTGGCGAAGCTCGTCCGGCCGGGCGGCATGCTGTTTCTCTCCACGATCAATCGCGACTGGCGATCCTTCCTACTCGCCATCGTCGGAGCGGAATACGTGGCGGGCCTCGTCCCCAAAGGCACTCACGAATACGAGCGCCTGATTCGGCCCGCCGAGATCGCCGCGTGGGCTCGTGCAGCAGGACTCGAACTACTGGAACTCGCCGGGCTCGAGTACAACCCGCTGACCCATGCCGCGACCCTCGTGAAGCAGCCCAAGGTCAATTACCTCTGCGCGCTACGTAAACCCGCCGAATGACTCCAGAGCTCCTCGAGGCGGGTGCCACGAGCCGCGAGCTCGTGCTGCGCTTTTCGCCGCAGGCCGACCGGCCGCGGTTGCAGGCGCTGTTTGATATTGAGCGCGAAATCACGACCAGTCTTCGCGCCGACCTCGATCACACCGTCGCGCACACCCGTCTCGAATGGTGGTCCGAGGAGTTCACCCGGCTGAACCACGCGAGTGCGCGACACCCCGCCACTCGAGCTCTCGCCGAGGCATCGCTGACAGCGGGGCTGTCTTTGCCGGATTTGCGCGGACTCGCGGAGGCGACGCGCATTGATCTGGCGACCGTGGCCTTTCTCACCCAAGCCGAACTCGATGACTATCTCGCGCTGTGGAGCGACAGCGTCTTCGCCTGCGTTGGCCGAACCGCGTCCGATCGCATGCGGGCGCTCGGTCGACGCATTCGCGAAATCGAGTTGCTCGCCGACTGGCCACAACATGCGCATCAGGGCCGACTGTATCGCGCGCTCGGTGATCCACCCGAGGCCCATCAGCCTTGGCTAAGTCATCCGTTGGCTGAGCTCGAGTCTCGGCAGTTGCGTGCGCGCTTGAACGAGCTTGCCACCGAAGTGCGAGCGCTGGCGAGCACCTGCCCCGTCAACGAATTACCGGTACACGCGCCGGCGCTGCTCTGGGCCACACTCGCCCACGGCACGGCGGTCCGCCTACGAGACCGCTTACCCGATTTCTCGATCACTCGGTTCGAACCGTTGTCGCGTACGATGCGCGCCTGGCGCGCCGCCGTGTCTTTGTCACGCGGGCGTTTGCCAAGCGCCTTGCGGTAGAACCTCTTGCAGGAGAGATGATGAGCCCGAATTCCTTCGATCCGACGCGTATCCGTCTGTCACCCGGCGAGCTGCGCGGACGCGTGATCGCCATCACCGGACCGACGGCCGGCATCGGTAATGCGCTCGCCCTCGAGTGCGCTCGATACGGTGCCGAGGTGTTACTGCTCGGACGCAACGTCAAGAAACTCGAGACCGTCCACGATGCGATCCTCGCCTTGCAGGCGCACGACGGTGGCGCCATCGCAGCGCCGGCGATCGCGCCGCTCGATCTGGAGAAAGCGGTCGCGCAGGATTTCGATACGATCGCGCGCGCCGCCCAAGAGCGCTGGGGACGTCTCGATGGTCTCGTATTGAATGCGGCGCTGCTGGGTCAGCCGATGCCCATCGAGGAATACGACATGCCCACTTGGGTGCGAGTGATGCACGTCAACGTGACCGCGAACGTCGCCCTCACCCAAACCTTGTTGCCGTTGCTGCGCGCCTCGAACGACGCCTCGATCGTCTGCACCTCGAGTGCCGTGGGACGCAAAGGACGCGCCTACTGGGGCGCCTACGCCGTTTCCAAGTTTGCGCTTGAGGGGTTCATGCAAGTGCTCGCCGACGAGCTCGAGAAGTCGACGGTACGCGTGAATTCTTTGAATCCGGGCAAGGCCCGCACCCAGATGCGCCGACAGGCCTATCCGTCGGAAGACATCAACACCCTGCCCAACCCGGCGACGCTGACGCCGCCCTTTGTCGCATTGCTCGGACCGCAAGCGCGCGGCGTGACCGGCTGCGCCTTCGACGCTCAACCCGCGTCTTCTTCCTCGTCGTCCACCGGCACCTGACCCGCCTCGCTGCT
>JALRHE010000082.1 GCA_023253235.1 Steroidobacteraceae bacterium | reverse complement strand
GGCAGCGCCGATCGCACGCGCCGTGATGGATGCCTATCTCCTGCGCAAGTTCGTCGTACCGAAGGCGGCGCCAGTCACCGATACGAACAACCAGGGCGAGTGATGCGACATGCTGCGTGAAGAAGTCGATGGACCAACCAGACGAACCCTGAGTTACACCACTCGGCTGCTCAGCACACTGCGACTCGATGGTCCCTTACTGATCGGCATCGCAGCGATCGCGCTTTACAGTCAATTGATTCTCTTCAGCTCCTCGGGCGGTGATTGGGAGTCGGTACTACGGGGCAGCATCCGACTCGCCATCGGCGCGACGATCATGTTGACTCTCGCGCAGCTGCGTCCTGCGACGCTGCGCCGCATCACACCTTGGCTCTACGGGGTGGGTCTCGTCTTGCTGATCGTGGTCGACGCCATCGGCTATGTGGGAAAAGGGGCACAGCGCTGGCTCGATTTGGGCTTTATCCGCTTCCAGCCCTCGGAGCTGATGAAGCTCGCAGTGCCCATGGCTTGCGCGCTGTTGCTACGCGAGCGCGCACTTCCGCCCGATCTGCGTACCCTCGGCCTGCTCGCTGCGATCATCCTAGTGCCCACCGCGCTCACGATCCTGCAGCCAGACCTCGGCACCGGCTTGTTGATCTTGTTCGCCGGCACTCTCGTCGTCGTGCTGGGAGGTCTGTCGTGGCGGATCATTGGCGTACTCGCTGCCATCGGTGTCGCGAGCGCCGCCATCGGCTGGAATTTCCTGCACGATTATCAGCGCCAGCGCGTACTCACGCTGCTCGACCCCCAGGCTGATCCACTCGGCTCGGGTTATCACATCATCCAATCGACCATTGCGATTGGCTCCGGTGGGCTTTTCGGCAAGGGTTATCTGCAGGGTACACAGGGCCAACTCGAGTTCCTGCCCGAGCGTACGACCGACTTCGTACTTGCCGTCATCGGCGAAGAGTTCGGTTTCGTCGGTATCGTCGTCCTGATGGGCCTCTATCTCTTCGTCGTGTTCCGAGCGCTGTTCCTCACTTCACAGATGCGCGACACCTTCTCGCGCTTGCTCTCGGGTAGTCTCGCTGCGATTTTCTTTGTGTACGTCTTCATCAACGCCGGTATGGTGAGTGGCTTGTTGCCGGTCGTCGGCGTGCCGCTGCCATTGGTGAGTTATGGTGGCACTTCGATGGTGACCCTGTTGGCAGGCTTCGGTATGCTCATGTCGTTGTATGCCAATCGGAAGCTCGCAGGTTGATGTCGCTACGTTACTCCTCCGTCATTGCAATCATCCTGTTGTTGACCGCGTGTGCGGATCAGCCCCGCTCGGTCAAGCCCGTAGTGGCAACCCCTCACTCCGAAGTGCCGAAAATTTCGGGCGTCGTCGCCAGTGACGAGGCAGCGAAGACGGCAACCACCGTCGCGGATGAATCACCCAAACCCTTCGACCTGACGCGACCCGATATCGTCGCATTCATCGACTCTCTGTCGGCCAAACACGCGATTCCCGCCGACGAATTGCGCGCCCTGCTTGGCCAAGGCCTGTTCCAGCCCAAGATCATCGTGGCAATGACCCGACCCGCCGAGCGCGTACTCGCTTGGTGGGAATACAAAGATCGTCTCGTCAGTAACGAAAGAATCGCTCGCGGACGCGAGTTCTGGAACACCCATCGCGATCGCTTGAGCACGATCGAACAAAAGACGGGTGTCGACGCCGCGATCATCGTGGCGATCATCGGAGTCGAGACCAACTACGGCCGTAACATGGGTTCGTGGCGTGTGCTCGACGCCCTGATGACGCTCGGGTTCGATTACCCTCGCCGCGCTGAATTCTTCCGCTCGGAACTCGAGCATTTCATCTTGCTCGCACGTGAGGAGTCGTGGGATCCGCTGACCATCCGCGGCTCGTATGCCGGTGCCATGGGCGCGCCTCAGTTCATGCCCTCGAGCTATCGTCGTTTCGCGGTCGATGGCAGCATCGCAGGCAGCGTGCCGGCGCGTCGTGATCTGTTCACAGACTGGGACGATATCGCGGCAAGCGTCGCCAACTACTTCACTGCCCACGGCTGGCAAAGCGGTCAACCGGTCCTGTTCGACGCCTCCGTACCGAGTGAACTACTCGGCGCGCTCGATCGGCGCAATCTCGAGCTCGATCGAACCTTGGCGGCCCTGCGCGCTAGTGGCGTCACTTTCGAGTCGACCCTGCCCGACGAGACACGCGCCATGCTGATCCCGGCGGAAACGGCGACCGGCCCTGCTGCCCGTATCGGACTGCACAACTTTAGGGTCATCACCCGATACAACCGCAGCGTGCTCTACGCCATGGCGGTAAACGATTTGGCTGAATCGCTGCGATGAACCGACACACGCTGCTGATCGCAGTTTGCCTCGTGCTGCCAGGTTGCGCACTCTGGCGCGGTGGCAACGTGCCCGCGCCCCCGCCCTCATCGGGAAAAACGCTGCCTCCGGTCACGTTACCGACCCCGCCGCGCGATCTCGACTCGATACCGGATGCCGTGCCGCGCGCCGAACCGCGCAGCCGCTACGGCAACCCGGAGAGCTACGTCGTTTTCGGACAAACCTATCGTGTACAAAAAAGTGCTCGCGGTCATGTCGAACGCGGGCTCGCCTCTTGGTATGGACCGGGGTTCCACGCCGAGCGCACCTCGAGCGGCGAGCCTTACGACATGTATGCCATGACGGCGGCGCACAAGACGCTGCCGATCCCCGCCTACGTGCGGGTGACCCACCTTGAGAACGGACGATCGGTCGTCGTCAAAGTGAACGACCGCGGTCCCTTCGTCGGGGATCGCATCATCGATCTCTCGTACACGGCGGCACACAAACTCGGGATGATCCGAAGCGGCACCGCGCCCGTCGAGATCCGGGTTATCGAGCCGGGTGAAGAGACCCCCGCACCCGCGCTGACGGCATCCTCGACGCCGCCACCGATCACTGTCGCACCAGCGACGCCCGTCACGCCCCCATCGATCGGCGTCACCCGTTACGTGCAAGCCGGGGCATTCGGCGCGCGCGTGAATGCCGAGGCCATGTTGGCGCGACTGCGCGCTGCCGGTATCGACAACGCACTCATCCGTGAGGCCAACGTCGCCGGTCGACAGTGGTATCGCGTTCAGGCTGGACCCGTTGATCAACCAACTGCCGTCGATGCGTTAGTCGAACGCTTGCAGCGCGCCGGTGTGCCGGATGCAAGACCTGCACACGAGTAAGTCGCGATAAATAAGTTCCGATAAACTATCTACCTAATCGACACGGGGTAGTTATTGATGCATCGATCCGCTCGTCTTTTAGTTGTGCTTGCCGCGGGATTAATTAGCTCACTGGCCATGGTGGCGAGCGCGGCCGATGTGCCCTCGCCTCCGAAAGTGGACGCGCCAGCCTACATCC
>JALRHE010000439.1 GCA_023253235.1 Steroidobacteraceae bacterium | reverse complement strand
GCCAAAGCGGCACTAATCCACTTTACCCGCTGCGCAGCGATGGAAGGCGCGCGGTCGAACGTGCGCGTCAATGCGATCGCACCCGGCGTCATCAACACCCCCGCCACCGCAGCCGGCTTCGCCGGACCCTATGCCGAATGGGGCAAGAAGATCGCAGCGCAAGTTCCGATGGGTCGTTTCGGTGAGGCGGATGAAATTGCGGGCGTCGCCTCCTTCCTCGCCAGCGACGACGCGAGCTACGTTACCGCCACCTGCCTTTCCGTTGATGGCGGCAAGGCGGCTGAGCTCGTCGTACCGGCCCCTTAAAACCGCGATCAGCGGCTCTACGCGCGTCGCACGTACTCAAATAAATCCCAAGAACGAACCCGAGGTGGACCATGAGTCTTGAAGGCAAAGCAGCGTTGGTTACCGGCGCGGGACAAGGTATTGGCCGAGCCTGCGCGTTGGCGCTCGCCGAGGCTGGTGCACGTGTTGCCGTCGTCGATCTGAAACAAGAAGCGGCGGACGCCACCCTCGCCTTGTTGCCCGAACCGTCGCGACATCTCGCATTGATAGCCAACGTCGCCGACAGCGCCGCAGTCAAAGAGGCGTTCGCCAAAACCGCTACCGCCTTCGGCAGACTCGACATCCTCGTCAATAACGCGGGGACCGGCACGGGCCCGAACGACGGCAGTGCGAAAATGTACGAATTGATGGCGCAGAAAAACGCCGAGATCGCCCGTGGCGAGACTCCGAAGACCCATGTCGAACAAGCGATCTACATGGAGGACGAAGGCTGGCGAGCCGTGATGGCCGTCAATCTCGATGGCGCGTTCTATTGCACGCGTGAGGCCCTGCGCATCATGGCTGCTCACGACATCCGCGGATCGATCATCAACATCGCTTCAACGGCGGTGCAATCCGGCGAGGGCCCTCTGCACTACGTCACGAGCAAAGCGGCACTGGTCGGAATGACTCGTGCCCTCGCCCGTGAAGTCGCCTCGCGAGGCATCCGCATCAATGCTGTCGCGCCTGGTCCGACCGATACGCCGCTGATGCGCTCCATCCCAGATGAATGGATCAGCAGCCTCGAGAAAGCGATTCCCCTCGGCCGTTTGGCAAAACCTTCCGAGGTGGCAGCCGCAGTGCGCTTTCTGGCGAGTGACGAAGCGTCCTACGTGACCGGCAGTGTGCTGGTCGCCAACGGCGGTTCGTATTTCTTCTAATCGCGAGCGTTCTCATCCCTAACCGTTGCGCCTGTCTTCCTTTCCAAGGAGATTGATCATGACGTCCAATGCGAAGGTCCGAATTTCGTGTTTCGTGGCTGCCGTCGTATCCGCCAGTTTGAGCGGTGTGAGCGCAGCCCAAAGCGATCCCGGTCTAGAGGAGATCGTGGTCACGGCGCAGCGACGCGAACAACGCTTGGTCGACGTGCCGATCGCCATCACGGCGCTCGGTGGCAGCGCGCTCGAGCGGCGTGGAATCACCGATGTGCAAGGTCTCGAGGGGTTCGCACCCAATCTGCAAATCAGCCCCACACCGGGCAACAGCACGGCCGCACAGCTCGCGATCCGAGGTAGCGTGACCGCCAACCCGGCGCTCACGTGGGATCCGGCGGTCGGCATCTACGTCGACGGCGTCTACGTCGGTAAGACGCAAGGTGCGCTGTTCGATTTAGTCGAGATCGATCGCATCGAGGTTCTGCGCGGACCGCAGGGAACCCTATGGGGACGGAACACGCTCGCGGGCGCCTTCAACATCATCACCCGCAAGCCGAGTGGCGAAGCCTCGGGTATCGCCTCGATACAAGTCGGTAACTTCTCGACACTCAACGGTCGTCTCTCGATCGACTTGCCAGCCATTGGAAACGCCAAGGTCAATCTGGCGCTCGGCACACAGCAGCGCGACGGATGGATCAACAATTCGACAAGTAACTACCCCACTCCGCCGGGCCGCAAAGCCTCGACGAGTGAGCTCAATAACGTCGACAACAACAGTGCTCGCCTCGCGATCGATCTGCCGCTTGGCGACTCGGTCGATTTGGCATACCGCGGCGATTACAACGACATCGATCAAAACGCCTCGCACTCGCAGCTGTACCGATCTTTGTTGCCTTTCCTCAGTCCGTACGTCTCGACGAGTCGTCAAGACAAAGCCACGGTAGATGGCCCGTCGTTCGAACGATCACGTACGCAGGGACACTCGTTGACACTCGAGTGGCGCCTGAACGAATCGAATACGTTGAAGTCGATCACCGCGCAACGACAACTCACTTGGGAAGACGGTCTGGATCTCGACGGCTCACCGCTCGACATCGCGCATACGCAACGCTTGTCCGATTACGACTCGAGCTCGCAGGAGTTGCAGTGGATCGGCAACGCCGGAAAACTCTCCTACGTCGCCGGTCTGTACTACTTCAAAGACGATGGCTTCACCGATAATCCGCAGGCCTTCTTCATGGAATTCGGACCCGGTGCTGGCGTCCAATTCAAGTCGCAGTACGGATTCACGACCAAAGCCAAAGCAGTGTTTGGTCAGCTCGATTACGCGATCAACGAACAGTGGTCCGTCACGGCAGGCCTGCGTTACACCGACGAGGAGAAGACGATCGATCGTTGCGCAGGTCTCGTCGGCATCTTTGATTACGTCCCCTGCGGCACTCGCGCGAAAACGAGTTTCAGCGATACGACGCCGCTCGCCATCTTGACGTGGAAGCCGAGCGACACCGTCTCGGCCTACGTTAAGTATGCGGAAGGCTTCAAGAGCGGTGGTTTCAACGGTGAGGCCGGTGATCCGTCCAATCCGATCCCCGTCAACATCGCTCAGGCGCAAACGCCCTATCTTCCGGAGACGCTGGAGTCGACGGAAGTCGGTGCGAAATGGCTGTTCGCCGGCAATCGTGGCTATGCCAACGTGGCGTTGTTTAACAACAACTCGAACGAGATGCAACTGTCGATCTTTGAAGCCAAAGGCGCCGCCAACTCATCCATCAAGAATGCGGGTGAAGCGAATGTCAAAGGCTTCGAGCTCGAACTCGGTTGGCAGTTCGTGCAGGGCACGCGCTTACAGTTCTCACTCGGCAAGATGGACGGAGAGTTCGATCGTTACATCGATCGCGGCGTCGATGTCGCCTTCAACCGTTCGCTGCCGCACTTGCCCGAGATGACGCTCGGCATCTCGCTCGATGCAGCGCTTGGCACCGTCATGGGTGCGGAGACCCGTTTGCTGATCGACGCGACCCGCATGGACGACTACACGCTGTATCCCTATCCGATCGTCGTCGACGCCGCACGCGATCCGGCGTCGGTTGGCTCGGCTCTGGCCAATGACACGCGTGTGCCGTCCTACAGCGTGGTCAATGCGCGTTTGTCGTTCGACGGTATCCGCTTCGGCGGTAACGAGCTTGATCTGGCGATTTGGTCGAAAAATCTGTTCGACAAAGAATGCATCCAGAACATGATCGATTTCGGCCCCGGTTTCGGCAATCTGACACAAGCGTATTTCGGCATGCCCCGCACCTACGGCATCGAAGTCGCTGCGCGCTGGTAAGCCGGGATGGATTTGACCACACACTTCCGCCTAGACGGCAAGGCCGCGCTGATCACAGGCGCCGGCCGCGGTATCGGTCGTGGTATCGCGCTGGCCTTCGCGGCAGCCGGTGCGAACGTCGCGCTGCTGTCGCGAACACGCAGTGACCTCGACGAGGTCGCTACGGCGGTAGCGCGCCTCAATCGCAAAGCCATCGTGCTGCCCTGCGATGTCGCTGATGGCGAGGCCTTGTCGAAGGCCGTCGAGACGGCGGTCGGCGAACTGGGCCGCCTTGATGTGCTGGTCAACAACGCGGGCGGTGCAGGACCCAATGACCCATTGCGTACGACGCCGGAGCAATTCCTGAAAGCGCTCGAGTGGAATGTCGTGCCAGCCTTCGCGCTTAGCCGACTTGCGGTTCCGCACCTGCGTCGCTCGGAGGCCGGGAGCATCATCAACATCACCTCGGCCGCGGCCCGCTACGCGCAGCGCAGCTTCTCAAACTATGGGACAGCGAAAGCGGCACTCACGCAGTTGACCCGCTTGTTGGCCCAAGATTTCGCCCCGAGCATCCGAGTCAATGCCATCGCACCTGGCCCCGTCGTCACCGATGCGCTCGCGAAATTCCTTACCGAGGAGGTTCGCACCGCGATGGAAAAGCGGACGCCGCTCGCGAGACTCGGGACCGTCGAAGACATCGCGGCTGCCGCGCTATTTTTGGCTTCGCCCGCTTCGTCTTGGATGACCGGTAAAATCTTAGAGCTCGACGGTGGCGCGGAAGCCACGGTCTGGCCGCTGTGACCTCGATGCAAGCACTCTTTGAGTCGGTGCAGGTGGGCGAGATCGCTTGCCAGAACCGTGTCTTCATGGCGCCGATGACTCGCAGTCGAGCCGATGCCAACGACTGCCCGACCGATCTACACGTCGACTATTACACTCAGCGTGCGAGCTCGGGACTCATCTTTACAGAAGGCGTTCAACCCTCGATACATGGCAAAGGGTATGCGCGCACGCCGGGTTTGCACGATGAAAAACAGGTCGCGGCATGGCGCCGAGTGACCGATGCAGTACACGCGCGCGGCGGACGGATCGTCGCGCAGTTGATGCATGTCGGCCGTATCAGTTCCCACTACAACAAGTCGCCGGGCGCGAGAACGGTTGCGCCCTGCGCGATCAAAGCCAACATCGAGATGTTCACCGATGCGGCGGGCATGCAGCCCTGCGATACGCCAGAGGCGCTCTCGGCTGCCGGCATAGCTGCCGTGATAAACGAATACGCCGAATCAGCCGCGATGGCCAAATCAGCCGGCTTCGACGGCGTTGAGTTGCATTGCACTAGCGGCTATTTGCCCATGCAATTCATGGCTCACAACACCAACCTGCGTACCGATAACTACGGCGGTAGCGCAGCAGGTCGAGTCCGTTTTGTGGTCGAAGTAATGGAATCGCTGGCTGCCCGTATCGGCGCCGGTCGCGTGGGACTGCGGATTTGCCCGGCCAATCCCTTCAACGACGTGCTCGATTTCAACCCTATCGAAACGCATACGAGCTTGCTCGAGGCAATCCGACCGTTGCGATGTGGCTGGGTACATGTGATCGCCTCGCCCGACAAATCAATAGACGCCTTCGCGTTGGCGCGTCGCCACCATGACGGCGCCGTGATCATCAACGACGGCTTCCAGCCCGCCTCCGCAGCAGCAGCGATTGAGGCAAAGATCGGTGACGCTGTGTCTTTCGGCCGGCACTACATTGCCAATCCTGATCTCGTCGAGCGGATCGCCGGCGGATTTGAACTCGCTCGCTTTGATCGCAAGACGCTCTACTCGCCGGGTGCCACCGGATATATCGACTACCCCGCGCACAAAAGGGCGCCATGAAACTCCTGAACGCTTGCCTGGTTGCGACCACTATTCTTCATAGCTCGGTCTTACTCGCCAACGAAGCACAAGACGAACGAACCGCCGCGCGAGCAGCGGTGTATCAAGAGAATCCGTTCTTGCGAAAAGCCGTGGGTCGAGTGCAAGGCTTCGGTAACGCGATGTCGATCGCGGTGGCCAATCGGATGTACAGCCGCACGGACACCGCTGCACTCGCGGACGCGAAGAACCTAGCGACGATCGAAAAGCATGGCGACGGCGTCTGGCTACTACGATTCCCGTGGGTGAACGTGGCGGTCTTCGAGACACGAGAAGGACTCGTTCTTGTCGATACCGCCTATGCGCCGGCAGGTCCGGCACTGCTCGCTGCGATTCGCTCCATCAGCGATAAACCCGTACACACCATCATCTATACCCACCACCATATCGATCATATGTTGGGCGCTTGGGCATTGCTCGAGGCTGGTGAGAAACCACAGATCATCGCCACCGCTTTACTTGAAGACGAGGTCAAGCGAGACATTCGCAGCCGCGAATTCACTTCACGACTGAATAACCAGCGTTTAGTGGATTTTCCGAAGAGTACGGCTGAACTCCCGATGCCGACTCGCACATTCCACGACCGGCTCGAACTCGCGATCGGTGATGATCGGTTCATTCTGCAACACGCTCCCGGGGAGACGGTCGACCAACTATGGGTATCGGTGCCCACACGCAAGACCGTGGTGATTGCCGACTATTTCCAGCCGTTCCTGCCCAATGCCGGTAATGGTAAGCGTCGACAGCGTTATGTGGAGTCGTGGTCAAAGGCGCTACGCGCCATGGTCGATGCAGAGCCAGAACTCGCCCTTCCCATGCATGGACCTGCCTTGGTTGGCTATCCGGAAATTTCAAAACGACTAGGCGGCCAAGCTCGCATGCTTCAAACAATCTCTGATCAAAGTTTGGCAGCACTCAATAGTGGTATCCGAAAGTACGATGTCGCAGCAACAGTCGGTCTATCCAAAGATTTCGACGGAAATCCCGATGCAGCAGAGCTGTACAGCACACCGGCTGACATCTCTCGCACAGTGATCCAAGAATATTCTGGCTGGTGGAACGAGCTGCCGTCCGAGTGGTCCCCAGCGAGTCGTCAACAACAAGCGCGCGAAATCATCGAGCTTGCCGGTGGTCTAGAGAAGTTCATGCAGCGCATCGAAACGCTGCGCAGCACGGACATCGTGATGGCCTGCCATTTAGCGGACTGGGCATGGCTGGCCAACCCCTCGAACGAAGATGTCTTGCGACTTGCGAGCCGGGTCTGGCTACACCGTCTGGAAAGCACCGTGATTCCCACGCAAGAAGCTGTCGAGTATGTGGAGCACGTCGTGACGCTGCGACAGCAGCTTGATGGTCTCAACTCGCCCTGAAGGTCGGTCTGCGGTCGTACCAGGGAAGCTCACGCTCTAGCGTCCGCGACAAAGACAACAGGGTTGCTTCGTCGGCGAATCGCGCCGTGAACATCACCCCGAGTGGCAAACCACTGCGCGACCAACCCAGCGGCAACGAAATCGACGGCTGCCCGGTGACGTTCGCCAACGAGGTGTATGGCGAGAACGCAGTCACGTCGGCGGCGTATTGCGCGAAATTAGTTGGTGATAAGCCGAGTTTGCCCAGTTCCACCGGCGCCTGTGCCAAGGTTGGCGATAACAACAGATCCCAATCTTTGAAAAAGTCAGCGGACTGGCGCGCAGCCTCATCGAGCGTCGTCTCGGCGCTGGCAAAGGTCAATCCGTCTATCCTCTGCCCGGACTGCGCGATAAGCCATGTGACCGGCTCTACATCTGCCTCGGTGCAAGCCCGACCCATTTGACGTTCGCGCTCACGCAACGCCGCGAGTGTCTGCACAGCGATGATGGTGCCGAAGGCTGCGGTGTAGCCCTTGTAGTCGATGACCGGCGTTGCCACTTCAACGCGGTGCCCAAGTTGTCGACACAGTGCCGCCACGGTATCGACCGCACGCTCACACTCAGGGTCAACCGCCCCACCGGAGAAAGGTGCCGGCAGCCGTGCGATTTTGAGCGGCCGCGGTGAGGACCTTGAACGTCGACCCGGGCGGCAGCGTGGTCTGGATCGACCGGTTGAGCAGCGGCTGGGCCGGGTCGTCCTCGAGGGCGTCGCCGGCGCGGCTGACCTCGGTGAGGTCGTGGCTGGCCAGCTGGTTGGGGTCGAAGGTGGGCAGCGAGACCATCGCCAGCACCTTGCCGGTGCGCGGCTCGAGCGCCACCACGGCACCTTGGCCGTTCGGGCCGAGCACCTCGCGCAGCCCGTCGAACGCGGCGCGCTGGGCGGCGGGGTCGAGCGTCAGCGCCACGTTGCCGCCGGCGGACTCCTCGTTGCTGAGCAGGTCGACGAGGCGGGTGACGAAGAGCCGGTCGTCCTCGCCGGAGAGCAGGTCGTCCTGGGTCTGCTCGACGCGGCGTTGGCAGGTGCTGCAGGCGCCGGACTGGGCGTTGAAGTAGTTGTACCAACCGGTGACGTGAGCGTAGGCCAGCGGCTGGGAGTAGGTGCGTTGGTACTCGTAGCGGTCGCCGGAGGGCTCGGAGGAGGCGATCGGCTCGCGACCCACCAGGATCGCGCCGCGCGGCTGGGAGAACGCCGCGTCGACCGCACGCCGGTTGCGCCCGTCGTCGTTGAGCGAGTCGGCCCGCCAGTACTGCAGGTAGGTCACGTTGGCCATCAGCGCCAGGAACATCAGCAGGCAGAAGACCGAGAGCGTGCGGATCGGCTTGTTCATCGCAGCCCCCTGATCACCTGGGTGTCGTCGTCACCGTCGGCCTCG
>JALRHE010000430.1 GCA_023253235.1 Steroidobacteraceae bacterium | reverse complement strand
TGCCCATGTTGCTGAGCGCCCCGTATCGGCGAGCGTCCGCGAGGATCGCCTCAACCGATTGCTAATCCTGCTCGATCGATATGCCGAGCGTTTCATCGATACCCTCGATCGCGACTTTGGTGGTCGTTCTCGTGAAACGAGTCTGATGAACGATTTGCTCGCGAGCGCCGAATCGATTCGCTATGCGAAAAAACAGCTTCGAGACTGGATGAGCCCGGAGCGTCGTAGGGGGGTGATCCCCTTCAATCTGTTCGGCGCTCGAGTCGAAGTGAGGCATGTTCCCAAGGGTGTTGTCGGTGTATTGGGGACCTGGAACGTGCCCTTGTTCACCGTGCTCTCGCCCTTGGCGTTCGTGATTGCAGCCGGTAATCGAGCCTTAGTGAAGCCCTCGGAGAATACGCCTGCGACATCGGCGTTGCTGCGCGAGGCGATCAACGAGTTATTCTCGCGCGATGAGATTGAGGTCGTGTTGGGCGGTGCCGAAACGTCGGCGGCGTTCAGCGCATTGCCGTTCGATCATCTGGTGCTGACGGGCAGTGATCGTGTCGCTCGACTCGTCGCCGCCGCTGCAGCGACACACCTCACGCCACTCACGCTAGAGCTCGGTGGTAAGTCACCGGTCATCATCGGTGCCTCGGCTGACTTGGCGACCGCCACGCGCCGAATCCTAATTGGCAAGATCATGAATTCGGGGCAGATCTGTGTCGCCCCAGATACCGTCTATGTTCCCCGTGCACGGCTTGCCGACCTGCTAGCGCAAGCCCGTGCGACTTTCGCTCAGCTGCAGCCAAGTGGCGCGAGCGAATCAACAGCGATCATCAACGACACGCAGCTACATCGCCTGCGATCGATGTTGCAAGAATTAGCCGGAGGCAATGTCGATGTCGTCACGCTCGGCGTCACCGAGTCTGCCTCGGCGCGTCAACTGCCATTGTCGTTAGTGATCGATCCGCCGGAGACGAGCCGTATCGCCGGTACTGAAATCTTTGGGCCTATCTTGCAGATTCGAACCTATGAGCAAGTCGATGAGGTAATCGCGGCGATCAATGCGCGTCCTTCACCCTTGGCTTTGTATTATTTCGGTCGAGACGCGCTGGAGGAGGCGAGGATCTTGCAGAAGATTCGCGCGGGTGGCGTCACGATCAACGACGTCTTGATGCATGTTGCCGCCAGCGACGCTCCATTCGGTGGCGTCGGCGGCTCGGGATATGGTTGCTACCACGGACGCGAGGGATTTTTACAGTTCAGTCACGCGCTTACGGTGTATCGAAGTGGTTGGTGGGACCCGCGCCGCGCGTTAGGACTCGAACCGCCTTACGGTTCGAAGACCTTCGAGCGACTGCGCAAGGTCTTGCGTCCCTAGAGAGTGGTTGCCTCTGGCGTTGTCGACTCTCGGTAGGCCAGCTGCCAGTTCGCATCAGCTCGGATCCACACGTGTAAAAAATCCGCCTTGACGAGCTGCTCGTCGGTGCGATGGTGAACCCGCATGCGTACCGTCCCCCGATGGACCGATGTTAGATCAGAGGTGCTGAGGTCGCGGTCGAGAATTTCCGGTAAGAAAATACGTATCGGTTCGTTGCTCAGGTATCGGATCAAGCCCAACTTACCGAGGATCGTACCGGCGGTTGTCCGGTAAACAAATCGATCGTATAAAAGCTGCTCAAGTCGATCGAATCGACCCGCAATCGCGTCGAAGAAGTTCAAATCGGCGGATTTGAGATCCACGGTCGGTAACATCGCGCTGCTCGTGGTGGGCTGGGGGCATTATGAAGATCAAACACCTAGCGTGGCTATCTGCGTGTCTCGCCGTGTCTTGGCTAGAACTTCGAGCGGCCGCGCATGCCGAAATGCCGGCATTCAATCCATATCTCGCGCGTGAGTACAACAACCAGAGTCATTGGAATGACGCAGCGACCGATGGCACCGAGATCGCGGTGCCGCGAGGCCATTATCGGGTGACCGAGGGTAGCTTCGACTGGATCCCGAGTGAGGCCCTCGGAATTCCGGCCTACAGCGCGGTGGTAGCGGGGCGAGAGGTGCATTGGTTTTTTGCCGGTACGACACTCAGAAAGTTCATCCGTATCGACGGCGTGATGCGCGAGATTGATCGAAAGGCAGTAGCCCACCGACTGCCCGGATACCAAGCACCTTCCGATGCCATGCGGCGTCGTCAATTGGATGAGCTGCGTGCGCTACTCGGCACGCGCGATGAGAGCGCAATTGTTGATTATGTGGTCGAACAACCAAACAGGCTGGTCAGTGCCGTCGAGGATCAAGTCGCACAGGGCGTACTGTATTCGTTGCTGACAGCTGAGCACGCGTTCGTCGGTGCCAATGCGCGCGGGTTATTGCGAGTCGATGTCGAGGATCCCGCGGATCCCGAATCGCGATTGCGTGAGCCGGTGCAAACCACGCTACCGGATGCGTTGTTCGACGATGCGAAGGTTCGTGAACATTCGATCTTTCAGACCGATAGCGTCTTCGGGCTTGGTATGTCGTTCAACGGCTATCTCGTCATCAATACGGTCGGCGGCGTCATCGCGACGCTGGATCGGAATACCTTGCGACTCATCGACGTCTATCGCGCCAAAGATCCGCGCGAGTTGTTCAGCAATAGTTTTGCGACTAGCGAAGAAGCCGGTGGCGGCGCCATCTACGTGGCAAGCAACCGACGGATGTATCGTCTGGTGGTAGGCGCCAACGGCATCATCAGCGATGAGGCACGCGATGGTGCTTGGTCGGCGCCCTACGATGCCGGGGAGAGGTTGCCGGTCGGCAAGATCAGCGATGGAACCGGTGCGACGCCCACATTGATGGGATTCGGGCCAGACGAGGATCGATTGGTCGTGTTGACCGACGGGCGACGCAAGATGCGTCTCGTGGCGTTTTGGCGTGATCGTCTCCCGCCTGGTGCCGAGCGGATTGCCGACCAGATCGAAGTTGATCTAGGCGCAGATTTTCCGACCGTCCAGTCGGAGCAATCGGTGGTTATTCACGGTCGGCATGCATTCGTGCTCAACGCCATGCCCTCGCGTCCCGCAGCGCCATTACCCGTGCGAGGCTCCTATGTGCGCGGTCTGCTCGCCGGCTTCACCCGTCCCTTGCCACGGGGCATCGCCATGTTCCATTGGGACGCCGACGCCAATCGTTGGCGCAGTCTCTGGTCTCGTACGGACATCGGTACGGTCGCCACAGTGCCCATGATCAGTGGAGGCAGCCGGATGGTCATCGTCAACGGGACGATTGGCGATGAGCTCGGCGAGCTGTACCACCTCGGCTTCGACCTCGACAGCGGCCAGATCGTCATGAGCATCCACTCGGGAGCCGATCCGCTGTTCAATGGGGTTTTCACCGGCATCAAGTGCGATCGTGACGGGAGCCTGATGTATACGACGCTGTTCGGGCTGCTCCGTATGGATGTCTCGCGGATGCAGGAAGGGGTCTCGCCGGACCGAGTAATTCGTAAAAAATAAGACTGTTTTTTGCGAAAAACGATAATATCGACCCCTATAACCATTCAAGGACGTAGGAAATCGGGGTGGATAGTTCGCGGGGGGCTAAACCAGGACCGCTTCGGGGCCTGCGCATCGTCGAGTTCGCCGGTATCGGGCCTGCGCCTTACGCCGGGATGCTGCTCGCCGATCTCGGCGCCGACGTCATTCGTATCGACCGGTACGATGCGGGTATGGCCGACCCCGGCCATCGGGTGCTGGGGCGTGGCCGTCGCAGCCTTGCCCTCAACTTGAAACAGCCCGCAGCGATCGCACTCGTTCGTCGTCTGCTGCGGGATAGCGACGCGCTGATCGAGGGATTTCGTCCCGGTGTGATGGAGCGCCTTGGTCTCGGGCCGAGCGAATGTCGCGACATCAATCCGCGCCTCGTGTTCGGACGAGTCACGGGTTGGGGTCAAGAGGGTCCGCTGGCAAACGCGCCCGGTCATGACATCAACTACATCGCCATCACGGGTCTTTTGAACGCGATCGGTACGCGCGACAGTGGTCCGGTAGCACCGCTGAATCTACTCGGTGACTTCGCGGGTGGTGGTTTGTTTTTGGCCTTCGGCGTGCTCGCAGGGATTCTTGAAGCGCGTAATAGCGGCCAAGGTCAGGTGGTCGATGCGGCGATGGTCGATGGTGCATCGTCGCTTGGTTCGCTGATCTGGGGTATGCGCTCGGGTGGATTCTGGCCAGGGGCACGAGGCGAAAATATGCTCGATGGCGGGTCGCATTTCTACGGCGTCTTCGAGTGTGCCGACGGCAAATGGGTGACGCTGGCGAGCATCGAGCCGCCTTTTTATGCGGCGCTACTCCAAGCACTCGAGCTCGACCCCACGCGTTTCCGCTCGCAGATGGATCCGCGGGATTGGACTGCGCTACGAGCAGATGTCACCGCCGCGATTCGTCGACGGACGCGCGACGAATGGTCGTCGCGACTCGAGGGTAGCGATGTATGTTTTGCGCCCGTACTTGATTTCGACGAGGCGCTACAGCACCCACATAACCTCGCGCGAACTGCCTTTGAACAGTCCGAGGGGATGGTTTATCCGGCTGCGGCGCCGCGTTTTTCCCGCACACCGGGTGCCGCGGCAGTGCCAGCAGGTAAGGCAGGCGAAGATGGCCGCCGAATTTTAGCGGATTTCGGTTTCTCGAAAGAAGAGATCGCTGGTCTCGAGTCGGCAGGGGTCGTTCGTCCCCCGAGCGATCGAGACATGAGAGCAGGAGGTTGAGTCGATGCCAAATATGTTCGATCAGTGGCGCAAGCGCAGTCCGTATTACAACGAAAGTCACGAGGAGTGGTCGACGACCGTCAAAAAATTCGTCGCTCGTGAGATCGAGCCCAATATTGATGCATGGGAGCGAGCAGGGACCTTGCCGCGAGAGTTGCATCGCAAGGCGGCGGAAGTTGGCATCCTCGGACTTGGCTTCCCTGAGGAATACGGTGGTATCACCGAGGGTGTAGATCGTTTCCACGGCCTCATCACCGGCATCGAAATGGCGCAAGCCGGTGCAGGTGGCTTATTGGCGAGCCTCATGATCCATGGTGTCGCGTTACCGCCCGTGATTGCCGCCGGTTCGACCGCGATCAAAGAGCGCGTGGTGCCGTCGGTGCTCGCGGGGGCGAAGATCATAGCGCTCGGCGTGACCGAGCCGTCAGGTGGTTCGGATGTGGCCGCTCTGAAGACGCGTGCGGAGCGACGCGGTGATCGTTACATCGTCAACGGATCCAAAATTTTCATCACCTCAGGGATGCGAGCAGATTACTACGTGGTCGCCGTCAGAACGGGCGGCCCAGGCGCGCGGGGCATCAGTTTGCTTCTACTCGAGAAGGGTATGAAGGGCTTTACGCAGACACCGCTCGAGAAAATGGGCTGGCACTGCTCCGATACCGCAACGCTGTACTTCGAAGACGTCGAGGTGCCGGCTGAGAATTTGATCGGCGAGGAGGGCGGCGCGTTTCGTGGCTTGATGGCGAATTTCAATGGTGAGCGTATTGGTATCGCGAGTTCTTCGAATGCTTTCGCCATGGTTTGTCTCGAAGATGCGCTGACGTGGGCGCGCGAACGCGAGACCTTCGGGATGAAGCTCAACCAGAACCAAGCGATTCGCCATAAGTTCGCGGAAATGTCACGTCAAATCCTCGCCACGCAAGCGTGGGTCGATCGCGCCTGTGATTCGGTCATGCGCGGACAAGACGATGCCGGCGAGATTGCGCTGCTCAAGATTCAAGGCACGCGAACGCTCGAATACTGCGCTCGAGAAGCGGCGCAGATTTTGGGTGGGGCATCGTATTTACGCGGCTGCAAGATCGAGCGGATTTATCGCGAGGTTCGTCCGAATGTCATTGCCGGCGGATCCGAGGAGATCATGCTGGATCTAGCGGCGAAGCAACTCGGCTACGTTTGAAGGAGTCATCACCAATGGACGCATTCATCTACGATCATGTTCGGACGCCGCGAGGCCGAGGCAAGAGCGACGGCAGTCTGCACGAGGTGACACCCGTCAATCTCGCAGCGCAGACGCTCGGTGCATTGCGTGATCGCTCCGCGCTCGATACCAGATTGGTCGATGACGTCATCATGGGATGTGTCATGCCGGTGGGCGAGCAGGGTTCGAACGTCGCGCGTATCGCGGTCTTGATGGCGCGATACGATGAGTCGGTACCGGCTTTCCAGATCAATCGATACTGTTCGTCAGGGCTCGAGGCGGTCAACGTAGCCGCCTCGAAAGTGATGGCGGGTCAGGCGATGGCCGCGATCGGCAGTGGCGTCGAGAGCATGTCCCGCGTGCCGATGGGCAC
>JALRHE010000384.1 GCA_023253235.1 Steroidobacteraceae bacterium | reverse complement strand
GGTATCTTGCAGGCGGTTTCGCTGACGCGATCTGCTTCGCGCAATGTCACCGACTTGGTTTCCGGTTACGGCGAAATCTGGTCGACCCGGTTGTTTCGCGAGTTTTATGCGAGCAGCGGCAAGCGTGCCGGTGAGGTTCGTTGGCTCGATGCGCGCGATGTGGTCGTGGTCGAGTGGGGTCCGCTTGGCCCGATGGTGCAGTGGGAGGATTCGAGGCGTCGTATCCAGGCTGCGATTCCCGCCAAGTTTGACGGCACCCTGATCATCACGGGTTTCATCGCCGCCGACGCTCGCGGCGTCCAAACGACACTCGGTCGCAACGGTAGCGATTTCTCCGCGTCGATCTTCGGATCTCTGCTCGATGCGCGTGAGATTCACATCTGGACGGATGTCGATGGTGTGCTGTCGGCTGATCCGCGACGAGTGCCGGATGCACAGGTCATCGATTCGTTGTCCTACAACGAGGCGATGGAGTTGGCGTACTTCGGTGCCAAGGTGATCCATCCGCAGACCATGGCACCGGCTGTGGGGCGCGAGATCCCGATCTGGATCCGCAACACGTTTGCGCCCGATCATCCCGCCACGTTGATTTGTGCTCGGCCAACCTCGGCGTTGGCAGTGAAGGGCATCACCACCATCGAGAACATCGCGCTCGTGAATCTCGAGGGCGCTGGCATGATCGGCGTGCCGGGTACGGCGCACCGCCTGTTCGGAGCGCTGCGCGAAGAGTCGATCTCGGTGGTGCTGATTTCGCAGGGCAGCTCAGAGCATTCGATCTGCTGCGCCGTGCCGAAGGAACAGGCTGATCGTGCAGTCGACGTCGTCAGAGCGGCGTTCGCACGTGAGCTCGCCGACGGTCAGATCCAATCGGTCGAGGTCGATCGAGACTTGGCGATTCTCGCGGTCGTGGGCGATGGCATGGCCGGTATGCCGGGAATCTCGGCAAAGGTGTTCAATGCGCTCGGCATGGCGAGCGTCAACGTTCGCGCCATCGCGCAGGGTGCCTCCGAGCGCAACATTTCCGTCGTCGTTCCTGCAAAGGCGGCAACGCGGGCCTTGCGTGCGGTGCATGCGAGTTTCTATCTCTCGGCGCATACCGTCTCGGTCGGCATCATCGGCCCGGGGACGGTCGGCAAGGTGTTGCTCGATCAGATGGCCTCGCAATCGGCGCGTCTGCGTCGCGATTTCAAGCTCGATCTACGCGTTCGTGGCTTGCTCTCGTCCAAACGCATGCTGCTGTCGGACAAGGGTGTCGATCTATCGCAGTGGCAGAGCGAATTCGCAGCTGCCGATCGTGCGGCGGACCTCGCGGCATTCGTTGAGCATGTCGGCGTCGATTACTTGCCGCACCGCGTCATCATCGATTGCACGGCGAGCGGTGAGGTGGCTAAGCACTACGCCGACTGGCTCGCCGCTGGTATCCACATCGTCACTCCGAACAAGAAGGCCAACAGCGCGCCGCTCGAGAGCTATCGTGCCTTGCAGCACGCACGGCGCATCGGTGGAACCCACTACCTTTACGAGGCGACCGTTGGTGCGGGCTTGCCGGTCGTGCAGACGCTGCGCGACCTGCGCGAGACGGGTGATGAGATCACGAGCATCGAGGGTATTTTCTCCGGCACGCTCGCGTACCTCTTCAACGTTTACGATGGTTCGCGCGAGTTCAGCGATATCGTCGTCGAGGCGAAACAGCGCGGCTACACCGAGCCGGATCCGCGCGATGATTTGTCGGGCACCGATGTCGCGCGCAAGTTGATCATTCTCGGGCGCGAAATGGGTCTCGATCTCGAGATGTCCGATGTACAGGTCGAGAGTTTGGTGCCGGCAGGCCTAGAACGCGGCTCCATCGATGAGTTTTTGCAACGTCTGCCGCAGCATGATGCGGCCATGAAGGGCCGCTTCGAGCGTGCAACGGCCGCGGGAAAGGTCCTGCGCTACGTCGGTCGTTTGACAGCCGATGGTAAAGCGACGGTCGGTGTGGTCGAGCTCGATCGCAAGCACCCCTTCGCCAACATCGCGTTGACGGACAACGTGGTGCGCTTCGCGACCAGTCGCTACAACAACAATCCGCTGATTGTGCAAGGTCCCGGCGCGGGCCCTGAAGTGACGGCGGGTGGCATCTTTGCGGACCTGCTCCGTCTGTCTGCTTATCTCGGAGCACGCTTATGACTCGTCAGAGCGCCACGGCGTTCGCGCCAGCGTCAGTCGGTAATGTCGGCATCGGCTTCGACATTCTCGGATTCGCGGTCGATGCACTCGGAGATCGGGTGCGTGCGACCCGCAGCAAGACGCCGGGTGTGCGCATCACCGGTTGCAGTGGCGTGGTGGCGGAGATTCCGCTCGAGGCGGAGAAAAATACCGCCGGCCGTTCGGTCATCGCACTGGCGGTGGCCGCCAAGCCACAGTTCGGTATCGAGCTGCATATCGAGAAGGGGATCCCGTTGGGTTCGGGTCTCGGCGGATCGGCGGCTTCAGCCGTCGCGGCGGTGGTCGCCGCAAATGCCTTGTTAGACGAACCGTTTGAGAAAATCGATCTGCTGAAGTTTGCGATGCAGGGCGAGGCGGTCGCCAGCGGATCGATGCATGTCGACAATATTGCGCCTTCCTTGTTTGGCGGCCTGGTGCTGACCGTCGGTATCGACAATCCGAGAGTCAAACGGATTCCGGTTCCCAAAGGCATCAGTGCCGTGATCGTGCATCCGCACATGTTCCTTGCTACCAAGCAGGCTCGCGCCATTCTCAAACGTGATGTTGCGATGGCGGATTTCGTTTGGCAGACCGCCAATCTCGCCGGCTTCATCTCGGGCTGCTACACCGACGATCTCGAGTTGATCCGTGAGGGTCTGAACGACGTGGTCATCGAGCCGCAGCGTCGACAGTTGATCCCAGGGTTCACCGCGGTGCGCAATGCGTCGCTCGCCGCGGGCTCGCTCGGTTGTTCGATATCGGGAGCCGGACCCACCATGTTTGCGTGGGCGCAAACCGACGTGGCCGAAGCGGTGCGCGCTGCGATGGTGCAGGAGTTCGCGCGTCACGGCGTCGAGACGGATCACTGGGTCGTGCGCGTTGAGTCGGATGGCGCACGCGTCGTTTCAGCCTAAGCACCTTCGAAGCACGATGCGTTTTTTCAGTACTCGCGGTGAGCCCCTTGGCCTGAGCTTGAGCGAGGCCGTACTGCGCGGTCTCGCCCCCGATGGTGGACTCTACGTTCCCGATGCCTGGCCGCATCTCGTGTCGAAAGATTTCGATCATTGCGAGACGCTCGCCGAGGTGGGTGCCCGTCTCATTTCTCCCTTTGCGATCGGTGATCGACTCGAGTCGCTGATCGCCGAAATCACCTCGGATGCGTTCAATTTCCCCGCGCCGCTCGTGCCAGTCACCGGAGTGGATGGCGAGGGGGAGATGCATGTTCTCGAGTTGTTTCATGGCCCGACAGCGGCGTTCAAAGATTTTGGGGCGCGCTTTCTTGCGGCAACCTTTCAGCGTTTACGTGTGGCGAGCGATCCGACCGTCAATATTCTCGTCGCCACGTCGGGCGATACCGGTGGCGCAGTAGCGGCTGCATTTCATCGTCGTCCCGGTATGGCGGTGACGGTGCTGTTCCCGAAGGGGCTGGTATCGCCGACTCAAGAGCGTCAACTCACGTGCTGGGGCGACAATGTCCGCAGTTTTGCAGTTGCCGGCACCTTCGACGATTGCCAACGCATGGTGAAGGAAGCCTTCGTCGATCCGCAATTGAGCGCTGCGATGAGCTTATCGTCAGCCAATAGCATCAATCTGGGTCGTCTGTTGCCGCAGGCGGCGTATTACGCGTCAACGTCGCTGCGGTATTGGCGCGAGCACACCCGCAAGCTCAATTTCATCATTCCAAGTGGCAATCTCGGTAATGCCGTCGCCTGTATTTGGGCGCGTCACATGGGCTTGCCCATCGGTCGAGTGGTGCTCGCACACAATGCCAATCGAACCGTCGTCGACTTTTTGCAGACGGGAGAGTGGTCGCCTCGGCGTAGTCTGGCAACCTTGGCCTCAGCGATGGACGTGGGGCATCCGTCGAACATGGAGCGTCTGCGTGCATTGCATCCTGATCTCGATAGTTTGCGCGGTGCGGTGACGGCCGAGTCTGTTGATGACGAGCGAATCGCGACGCGAATTCGCCGTGACCGACAGCGATTTGGGCAGATTTGGTGTCCCCATACGGCGGTAGCGGCTGAGGTGTGGGCGACGATGGATGAGCGTAGTCGGCGCGAGTTGCCCTGGTGCCTTGTGGCGACTGCATCGCCCGCCAAGTTTCCAGAAATCGTCGAGCCTTTGATCGGTTCGTCGATACCCGTTCCGCCGGCTTTGGCGGAATTGTTGCAGAGACCGACTCAGGTCGAACCACTGGAGCCATCGTTGGCGGCACTGCGCACGGCGTTGTTGTCACCACGACGATGACGTTCAACTTTTCTTTGAGTGATCCCGCTGGGATAGCGTTGCTGGCGGCCGCCCTTGGTCTCATCGTTGGCACCGTCGTGGTGCTTGGCTACAAACGCTATCGAATTCGACGCGAACGACGCGCGCGCGAAGCGCGAATCGCCGGCGTCTCGGTCGATTATCTGCGCGATGTCGCATTGCTCGATGCGTCGGGTACCGAGGTGCATATCGATTATCTGCTGCTCACGACGCGTGGTTTGTTGGTGCTCGACGTGCGCGACATCGCCGGCAACGTTTTCGGATCCGACAGCATGACCGAGTGGACCGTGATGGCAGCCGGTCGACGTTTCACCTTCGCCAATCCCCAAGCCGCACTGTACGATCGGATTGCCGCCGTCCGCGGTTGGGCCGGATCGATTCCAGTGGAAGGACGAGTCGTCTTTTCACGTGCCGCGACATTTCCAAAAGGTTTGCCGCGTATGACCCTGCGCGAGGAGTCACTCGAGGCCGATTTTTTGCTCGGTGAGCGCGGCCATGCAGAGCGTGTCGTGGAGCCCTGGATGGGTGATTGGCAGCATTTGAAAAACAGCGCCCGGCCGAGCCGGTTCCGACGCAGTTAGAGACCAAGCGGGCAGTCAGTCGGCCGGAAAATCGAAGAAACTCCGGGCGGTTTGAGTTGTATGGGCGGCAAGCTCTTCGAGAGATTCGCCGCGTGCTGCGGCGACGACCTTGGCGATGTGCGGCAGATACATCGGTTCGTTGCGACGTGATTCGGGCTTCGGCTTGAGATCGCGCGGCAACAGATACGGCCCATCCGTCTCGATCATCAAACGACCAGCCGGAATGCGCGCTACCAGTTCCCGAAGATGATGACCGCGCCGCTCGTCGCAGATCCAGCCGGTGATGCCGATCCAAAGACCCGCTGCCAACGATTCGTCGAGTTCGCTCGCATTACCGGTGAAGCAGTGTAGTACGGCTCGCGGTAACACCGCCGCCCGCTCGTTCAGCATGGCGATGAAATCGGCATGCGCGTCACGCTGGTGAAGGAACAGCGGTTTACGCGTCGTCACCGCTAGATCGAGCTGCTTTTCGAAAGCGAGTCGTTGCTCCGACGGCGATGAAAAGTTGCGATGGTAATCGAGTCCCGTCTCGCCGACGGCGACCACCCATGGATGCTGCAACAGCTCTGCCACGATCGAGTGTGCCGTCGCATCGTAGTTGACGGCGTGATGGGGGTGACAGCCGGCGGTCGATCGCAGAATTCGAGGCGCAAGTCCGACAAGATCCAGTGCAGCCTGGGAGCTTTCGGCGGAGGCGCCGGTGATGATGAATTGACGGACTCCGTGATCGATGGCACGCGACAGTACGGCTGCTCGATCGTGATCGTAGCTGTCGTGCGTCAGGTTGATGCCGATATCGATCAGTTCGAGCATAGCGCGTGACACAGGGCATCGACGTCGCTCTCTGCCTGGCACCAGGAGACGACGAAGCGTGCTTCACCCGAGCCGCTGGCACCCCAGTCGTAGAACTCGAAGCCCGCAGCTCGCAGCGCAGCGATCCGCGCATCGCCGAGTCGCACGAAGACCTCGTTCGCTTGCACGGTATGCATCAGCGCGGAGCCTGCGGCAGCACCGATACGCTGAGCCAGGCGATTCGAATGACGCGCGAGCTTCAGCCAGAGATCGTCGTCGAGGTAAGCCAGTAGCTGCGCCGAGACATACCGCGACTTCGACAACAGATGGGCTGCGCGTTTGCGCCGGAATTCGAAGTCCGCGACGAGTTGAGGGTCGAAGAAGACGACCGCCTCTGCGGTCAGCGCCCCGTTCTTGGTGGCGCCGAAGGAGAGCA
>JALRHE010000311.1 GCA_023253235.1 Steroidobacteraceae bacterium | reverse complement strand
TTTCCCATCGACACGCGCGTGAAACGAACCGTCGTAGCGTGGAGAGCGAGTTCGATTTCGTCATGGTCGAAAAAGCGCGGCTCGCCCATGTCGACTGAGACGAGCCCCTCGTGTTCGAAGCGCGCTTCGATTATTCCACCCTGGCTTTCGAGTCGGATAGGTCCGCTGAGCTTGCGTTGTCGTCGCAACCACTCGGCAACACAGCGAGCACCGTTGCCGCATTGTTCGACCTCGCTGCCATCGGCATTGAAGATGCGGTAGTAGGCGAGTGTTTCGGCGCTCCGCGCGGGTTGGATTACGAGCGCCTGATCAAACCCGATGCCGGTCTTCCGATTGGACCACGTGCGCCAACGCTCGGCGGAGGGCAGAGTGGCATCGGCATTGGTCTCGAACACGATGAAGTCGTTGCCGAGACCGTGCATCTTAGTAAAGCGGGTCATGGGGCGTTGATCATCGTGCGAAGAGCTCGGCCTTCAAGCGATGGATCGCAGAAATGTCCTCATCACCGTATCCGCGCGCGATCAGCTCGGCATACTCGCGCAGGACATCTTCTACCACCGGCAGAGCGACGCCGCTGGCGGCGGCCATGTCACGACAGATACGTAAATCTTTTTCGTGCAGCTTGATACGAAATCCGGCTGGATACTCGCCGCGGATCATATTCGGCGCGCGGTTTACGAAATACCACGAAGACCCTGCGCCTTGCCCGAGTGTTTCGACCACCCGCTCGAGCGGTAAACCTTGTTGATGAGCAAACGCCATCGCTTCGCCGACGGCGCGAATGATGCCCGCGCACATGATCTGGTTGGTGGCCTTGGTTGCCTGGCCCGCACCGTGCGGCCCGAAGTGACGAACCGTTCGACCCATCGTCTCGAGTATCGGCCGAGCGTTTTCGAAATCGGTCGGATCGCCGCCGCACATGATGGCGAGCGTGCCGTTTTTGGCCCCTTCCACGCCGCCACTCACGGGACAATCGAGAAAGCGGGCACCGTGTAGTGCCATCTTCTCGGCCGCAGCTCGCGCCGTGGCCGCGCTGACTGTTGAACAGTCGATGACAAGTGTTCCGGGTTTGAGGCCTGATTCGAGGGCTGACAGCACATCGAGCACATCACGATCTGCCGACACGCATAGCACCAGCACGTCACATGCGGCTGCGAGAGCGGCCGGATCGGTCGGCGCGACACATCCCAACTCGGCTGCTAGAGCTTGAGACTTCTCGTGACTGCGATTCCAGACACCCTGCAGCAGACCCGCCTTGGCGAGATTACGCGCCATAGGCGCACCCATGGCACCGAGGCCGAGAAAACCGGTTTTCATAAGGCGTGATCTTATCAGCCGCACGCAAAAAAACGGGGCGGTGATCTCTCGACCACCGCCCCTAGGCTTTACAGGGGACAACTGTAAATCGAAAACTCAGTTCGTGTAGGCGCGCTCACCGTGGCTTGTGGTGTCGAGACCTTCGCGCTCGTCTTCTTCTTTCACGCGCAGCCCGATCGTCAGATCGATCAACTTGAAGAGGACGAAACTGACCGTACCCGACCAGCCGATCGCAATCAGAACACCGAGTGTCTGCGTGGTGACTTGACTGCCCATGTCGTAGCCGTCGACACCGACGCCGCCCAGAGCCGGTGAGACGAAGATGCCGGTACCGATGGCACCGACGATGCCACCAACACCGTGGATGCCGAACACGTCCAGTGATTCGTCGTAGCCGAGCGCCTTCTTCAAGCTCGTGACCGCGAAAAAGCAGATGATGCCGCCGATCGCGCCCAAGATGATCGAGCCCATGGGGCCGATGAGACCAGCGGCCGGCGTGACCGCCACGAGACCCGCGATAGCACCGGAAGCGATACCCAGCATCGAAGGCTTCTTGGTGACTATGGTTTCGACGAGCATCCAGGCCAAAGCAGCAGCGGATGTCGCAAGTATGGTGTTCAGCAGCGCGAGTACGGCGATTCCGGTCGCCTCGAGATTCGAGCCGGCATTGAAGCCGAACCAACCGACCCATAGCAGAGCCGCACCGATCAGGGTGAACGGCAGATTGTGTGGTGGCATGGCGTCGCGGCCGTATCCGATACGCTTACCGAGGACGAGTGCGCCAACTAGCGCAGCGATACCGGAGTTGATGTGCACTACCGTACCGCCAGCAAAGTCGAGGTCACCTTTTTCGAATAGCAACCCACCGGTGGCCCACACCATGTGCGCCATCGGCAGATACGAGAGGGTGAACCACAGCGCCGAGAAGACGAGTAGTGCGCTGAATTTGATGCGCTCCGCAAGGCCGCCCACGATGAGTGCTGTGGTGATGGCTGCGAACGTTAACTGGAACGCGACGAACACATACTCCGGAATGACGACGCCATCGGAGAACGTGGCGGCCGTGCTATCGGGTGTGATTCCCGCTAAGAAGAGTTTGGTGGTGTCACCAATCATCCAGTTCCACGCACCACCATCGCCGAAGGCGAGGCTGTATCCGTAGAACACCCACAGCAATGAGATCAAACAAAAAATCGTGAAAACTTGCGTCAGAACGGACAGGACGTTTTTTGATCGAACGAGTCCGCCGTAGAACAACGCCAAGCCCGGCACGATCATCAGAATGACGAGTACGGTCGACAACATCATGAACGTGGTATCGCCCTTGTCGGGCACCGGCGCATCCTGTGCGAAAGCCAACAGCGGCGCCGCTGCAACTAATGTGGCGAGAACGCCGCCGAGCCATCCTTTCTTGTTCAGGCCTTGTCGATTCAGCATTGTTGATACTCCCTGCTCGTCGTTGACTTCAGGTGGCCGCCACGCCGGTTTCGCCCGTGCGTATGCGAATCGCCTGTTCGATCCTGGATACGAAAATGCGCCCATCACCCACCTTGCCGGTACGAGTGACGTTGGCGATCGCCTCGACCACCGGCTCGACGATGCTTTCGTCGACGGCGATCTGCACTTGGATGCGCGAAACGAAGTCGACTTGGTATTCGGAGGCGCGATAGATCTCGAGATGTCCGAGTTCAGCGCCATATCCGCGTACCTCGAGAATCGTCATGCCTTGCACACCTAGTTGCGCGACAGCCAACTCGAGATCGTCCAACTTGAAGGGACGGATGATGGCGGTGATCATCTTCATCGCACGGACCATCCCTCTGGCATCGAACGAATAACCGCCTCGTCACATCAGGAATGCGACTCGGCGTCCCGACCGTCGACGCGGTATCCTTCGCATCGACGGCTCGATGGATGAGGAATTGCAGAATCCGTGCCACGCCGGATCACCGCTTGAGTGGTCGTTTTGCCGCGTGTTGGTGCAAATTCAGCCGTTGTTCCGCACCGTTTTGGCACCGGCTCACCTGGTGCTGCGTCATAAGAGGGCAGTAAGGCCCGGAGAGTCATGTCATGGACCAGAAAATCGACGACATCGTCAGA
>JALRHE010000035.1 GCA_023253235.1 Steroidobacteraceae bacterium | reverse complement strand
TCACGGTGAACACCCATGCAGACCCTGGGGTATCTGCTCCGCAATCGGTTCAAGGCACCGTCGACCCGAAACAATTTCCGCGGCTGCCGATGAGTCTGATCAAGGCACCCGCCGGAGCACCGAACATTGTCATCGTGTTGCTCGATGACGTCGGCTTCGGCGCTGCAAGCACTTTTGGTGGACCGATCGCGACACCGGCGCTGCAAAAGCTCGCCGATGAAGGCTTGCGCTACAACCGGTTCCACACCGCAGCCATCTGCTCGCCGACTAGAGCTGCGCTGCTGACCGGCCGTAATCCACACGCCGTCGGCGTTGGCGCCGTGCTTAACACACCTTCGGCCTACCCAGGATACAGCGGCGTCATGCCAAAGAGCGCCGCGACAATCGCCGAGGTGCTACGCCAAAACGGTTACGGGACCGGCATGTTCGGCAAGTGGCATCTTGCGCCCGAATGGGAGAGCTCGCCGGCTGGCCCTTATGATCGTTGGCCGATCCGTCAGGGCTTCGACCACTTCTACGGCTTCTTGCCCGCCGAGGTAGATCAATTCGCGCCCACTCTCGTACAGGATCAAACCTTCATCCCGACGCCGCGCCGCGATGGCTACCACGTCACCGAAGATTTGGCCGATCAAATGGTCAGCTGGATCCAGCGACATCGCTCAGCGACACCCTCTCGTCCGTTTTTCGCTTATCTTGCACCCGGTGCGGCGCATGCGCCTTTGCAAGTTCCAAAGCCCTGGATTGCTAAATACAAAGGTCGTTTCGCTGGCGGCTGGGATCGTCTGCGCCAAGAGTCCTTCGAACGACAAAAACAATTAGGCGTCATTCCCGCCGACAGCAAACTTAGTCCGCGACCCGAGGCGTTACCCGCATGGGAATCGCTGTCGGCGGATGATAAGAAAATTGCGCAACGCTACATGGAAACCTACGCCGGTTTCCTGGAGCACACCGATGCGCAGATCGGTCGTGTGATCGACAGCCTCAAAGACATGGGTGAGTTCGACAACACGATCTTCGTTTACATCGTCGGCGACAACGGCGCGAGTGGCGAAGGCGGTGCACGCGGGTCCCTGCGGTACATGGCGACTCTGCAGGGCGTTACCGAAACCAACGAAGAAGTCCTGCAACGTTTCGACGAAATCGGCGGACCTAGCGTCCATGCGCACTACAACTCTGGCTGGGCCTGGGCGCTGAACTCACCTTTTCCTTGGATGAAGCAGGTTGCTTCGCATCTGGGTGGTACGCGCAATCCGATGGTCGTCTCTTGGCCAAAGCGCATCCGTGATCGAGGCGGCCTGCGAGATCAATACGCTTTCGTCTCGGATATCGCACCGACATTGCTTGCGGCCGTAGGTATCGAGGCGCCGGCGGTCGTGAACGGAGTCACGCAACAACCCATCGACGGGTCGAGTCTGCTTGCGACGTTCGACGATCCCAAGGCACCCTCTCCGCGTAAAACCCAATACTTCAACGTCTATGGCAATCGCGCGATCTACCATGACGGTTGGATGGCATCGGCATTTCGAGGTCGTGCGCCGTGGGATGTACGAAAACCGATCACGCGCTCGATCTTTGAGGATCAATGGGAACTGTACGATCTGACTCGCGACTTTTCGCAAGCCGACAATATCGCAGCCGACAACCCTGCCAAACTTGCGGAGTTGAAATCTTTGTTTTGGCTTGAAGCCGGTCGCAACCAAGTCTTGCCCCTGATCGACAACCAGCAAAGTGGCGGACTTCCGCATTTGTTGATGGGACAACGACGGTACGTGCTTTTCGACGGCGCAGTCGGCATCCCTGAGACCCAATCGCCACCGGTGATGTTCAGCTCGCACACCATCACCGCGAGGGTGAACGTCGGCCGCGCCGATCGCGGCGGGAACATTCTCTCGTACGGCGGCGTCGGCGGCGGTTGGCAGATTAGCGTTGGAGCGAGCCGTGTTCCGGTTTATCGTTATCGCTTCGCCGACACCACCCCAATCGAACTGCGCGGAAAACTACCGCTATCGGCGGGTGAGAACACCATTGAGGTGGTCTTCGACTACGACAAGCCGATGAGCGGAGGTCCTGCGACCGTCGCCATGCGTGTCAACGGTAAAGACGCTGGCCGTCTGCGTCTCACGCAGACCATCCCGTATTTGTTCTCGATCCATGAAACACTCGATGTCGGCACCGATCTTGGCGGCCTCATCGCCGCCGATTCACGCGCCTTCGACGACTTCGACGGACAGATCCGTCAAATAGTCATCGATATCCGCTAATCCTCGAACGGACGGTGCAGCTCAGGCTGCACCGTCTGTAGCGACGGGGTAGAAGCGCTTCTTCGCCGATGCCATCTGTTTGAGCAATCGCGGCGCTTTGAAACGCTCGCCGTAGCGCTTGGCGAGCACGGCACACTCACGGACGACGCGCTCGGCGCCGAGATGATCGATGTACGAAAAAGGACCGCCGGTATAGGCAGGAAATCCGACACCGAATACGGCACCGACGTCGCCGTCAGCCGGATCTTCGATGACGCCCTCCTGCATGCATTTCACCGCTTCGATCAACTGGATGTACAAGAGACGATGCCGAAGGTCGCGAGTCTCCGGCTGCACCGACATCGGTGACCAGATGTCCGCCAGCCCGCTCCACAAACGCTTCTTACCTTCCGCTGGGTAATCGTAGAACCCGCCACCGCTTTTGCGACCGTGCCGACCGAAATCGACCGACAGGCGCTCGACGATCGGATAGGACGCGCCGGGTTGCCAGCTTTCGCCAAGATCCGCCCGAGTCTGCTTCGTCACACTGACGGCGAGATCGAGGCCGACCTCATCCTGAACGGCAAGCGGACCGACCGGCATACCGAGCATACG
>JALRHE010000398.1 GCA_023253235.1 Steroidobacteraceae bacterium | reverse complement strand
ATCGAGCATCGGCAAAGGGATCGTGGCGGCCAGCCTGGGGCGCCTGCTCAAGAGCCGCGGCTACAGCGTTTCGATCCTCAAGCTGGATCCCTATCTGAATGTGGACCCGGGCACGATGAGCCCGTTCCAGCACGGTGAGGTATTCGTCACCGACGATGGTGCCGAGACGGACCTCGACCTCGGTCACTACGAGCGCTTCGTGCGCACGGTCACCGGGCGTCACAGCAACTTCACCACGGGTCGAATCTACGAGCGCGTGATCGCCAAGGAGCGACGTGGCGACTATCTCGGTGCCACGGTGCAGGTCATTCCGCACATCACCGACGAGATCAAAGCGAGCATCTTCTTGGGTGCGGGCGATGCGGATGTCTGCATGGTCGAGATCGGTGGCACGGTCGGCGATATCGAGTCCTTGCCGTTCCTCGAGGCGATCCGTCAGATTGGCGTTGAGCTCGGTCGCAGTCAGGCGATCTTCATGCATCTGACGCTGGTACCCGTCGTCGGTGGCGGCAGCGAGATCAAGACCAAACCGACTCAGCACTCCGTCAAAGAATTGCGCGGCATCGGCATCCAGCCCGACATTCTGCTCTGCCGGGCGCAGCACCCGCTGCCGGCCGAGCATCGACGCAAGATCGCGCTGTTCACCAACGTGGAAGAGCGTGCGGTCATTTCGGCGATCGATGCGCGCGATATCTACGAGATTCCGATGCTGCTGCACGAGCAGGGTCTCGATGACATCGTGGTCGAGAAGTTGCGACTCGAGTCGAAAGCGAGCGCGGCCGATCTCTCGTCCTGGCAGGCCGTGGTCGATGCCAAGGCGAATCCGAAGGGCGAAGTCGATATCGCGATGGTCGGCAAATACGTCCAGAACCGCGATTCCTATATCTCGCTCAACGAGGCGCTCACCCACGCGGGCGTGAAGAATCGCGTCACGGTGAACATCCATTTCATCGAATCGACCGATATCGAAGAGCGCGGCACGGATCTGCTCGCGGGCATGGACGCGATCCTCGTGCCGGGTGGCTTCGGTGAGCGCGGCGTCGAGGGCAAGATCGCGGCGGTGCGCTATGCGCGCGAGCGCGGCATTCCCTATCTCGGCATCTGCCTCGGCATGCAGCTGGCCGTAATCGAGTACGGACGGCATGTCTTGGGTCTCGTTGGTGCGACTAGCACCGAGTTCAATCGGACGACGCCGCATCCGGTGATCGCCCTCATCACCGAATGGCAGGACGCCGCACGTGGCACCCAGCAGCGTGACGAGCAGTCGAACCTCGGTGGCACGATGCGTTTAGGTGGTCAGGACGTCACGCTGACGGCCGGCTCGCGCGCCAGTGAAATCTATGGCGGTACGCGCATTCGCGAGCGTCATCGACACCGCTACGAGTTCAACAACACGTATCTCGATCGCTACCGCGCGGCCGGTCTCGTGTTCTCGGGTCTCTCGCCCGATGGTTTGGTCGAAATCGTCGAGCTGCCCGGTCATCCGTGGTTCGTTGCCACGCAGTTCCATCCGGAGTTCACCTCGAACCCGCGTGATGGGCATCCGCTCTTCACCGGCTTCATCGCTGCCGCGAGGAATCAACATGCGTCTCGGTAACGTCGAGGTGGGCGCGCGCGAGCCGCTCTTTCTGATCGCGGGCCCTTGTGTGATCGAAAGCGCTGCGCTGTGCGAGGAAGTCGCGGGACGTATGGTCGAGATCACGCGCGCACTGGGCATCCCGTACATCTTCAAGGCCTCGTACGACAAAGCGAACCGTTCTTCGCGGAGCAGTTTCCGAGGTCCTGGCATCGAAGCGGGTCTCAAGGTGCTCGAGGGTGTGCGCGCTAAGTTCGGTGTGCCCGTACTTACCGACGTACACGAAGACACACCGCTTGCAGAAGTGGCGGCCGTGGTTGATGTCTTGCAGACGCCCGCTTTTCTTTGTCGTCAAACCAACTTCATCGTGGCGGCCGCTTCGCAAGGTAAGCCCGTCAACATCAAGAAGGGCCAGTTTCTCTCGCCTTGGGAAATGCAGAACGTCGTCGATAAGGCGCGCTCCACCGGCAACCCCGGCATTATGGTTTGTGAGCGAGGCTTCAGCTTCGGCTACAACAATCTCGTCTCTGATATGCGCTCACTCGCGGTCATGCGCGGCACGGGCTGCCCCGTAGTGTTCGATGCCACGCACTCGGTGCAATTGCCGGGTGGGCAGGGCAGCGCATCCGGCGGTCAACGCGAATTCGTGCCGGTGCTCGCACGCGCTGCCGTTGCGGCGGGCGTTGCGGGTCTCTTCATGGAAACCCATCCCGACCCATCCAAAGCCTTGTCCGACGGCCCGAATGCCTGGCCGCTGCCGCGCATGGCTTCACTGCTCGAGACCCTGCTCGAGCTAGACCGTATCGTGAAATCCAAACCTTTCGAGGAAG
>JALRHE010000382.1 GCA_023253235.1 Steroidobacteraceae bacterium | reverse complement strand
CTCGACATCATGACCGCCGCCGCCCTGCGCACGGCCGAGATGCTCGCGCCAGAAATCGCTGCGGGCCACTACACCGAAGGAGCCGCCCGATGAGCCAACCGAAAATCACTCTGCACGACATGTGTTTGCGCGATGGTATGCATCCGAAGCGTCATCAGATCTCCGTCGAGCAGATGAAAACGATCGCACGCGGCCTCGACGAGGCCGGCGTGCAACTGATTGAAGTCACACACGGCGATGGCTTGGGTGGCGAGTCGGTTAACTACGGATTTCCGCTGCATAGTGACGAGGAATATCTGCGCGCTGTCATCGGCACCGTCAAGCGCGCTAAGGTCTCCGCGCTGCTGCTGCCAGGTATTGGCACGGTCGAACATCTGCGTATGGCCAAAGATTTGGGTGTCGCAACGATTCGCGTTGCGACCCATTGCACTGAAGCAGACGTGTCGGAGCAGCACATCTCGCTCGCCCGTAAGTTGGAGATGGATACGGTCGGCTTTCTCATGATGGCGCATATGCTCGATCCGGAAAAACTCCTCGAGCAAGCGCTGTTGATGGAGAGCTATGGCGCGAACTGCATCTATTGCACCGACTCCGCCGGGTACATGCTCCCAGCCGATGTTTCGGCCCGTATCACGCTGTTGCGTGAGCGCTTGCGACCGGAGACCGAATTGGGTTTCCACGGTCACCACAATCTTGCGATGGGAATCGCCAACTCGATCGCAGCGGTCGAGTGTGGTGCCAATCGAATCGATGGCTCGGCTGCGGGTCTCGGCGCGGGAGCGGGTAATACGCCGCTCGAGGTCTTCAACGCCGTTTGTGATCGTATGGGGATTACGACGGGAGTCGATGTGATGAAACTCGCAGACGTCGCTGAAGATCTCGTCACGCCGATCATGGATATGCCAATCCGAATCGATCGTGATTCGTTGGTATTGGGCTACGCGGGCGTCTATTCGTCCTTCTTGCTGTTCGCCAAGCGCGCCGCTGCCAAGTACGGCGTCTCCTCAGCGGACATTCTTATCGAGATGGGACGAATGAAGACCGTCGGCGGGCAGGAAGACATGATCGAAGACGTTGCGCTCAACATGGCGCGAGCAAACCGCGCATGAACCAACTGAACGGCAAAGTTGCCATCGTCACAGGTGCAGCCCGGGGCATGGGCGCTGCGATCGCTCGTCGCTTCGTCGCCGAAGGCGCGACGGTCATCCTCACCGATATCCTCGACGAAGTGCACGCGACAGCAGCGACACTCGGCAGAGCAGCCGAGGCGCATATCCTCGACGTGTCCGACGAAAACGCGTGGACGACACTCGTCGATGCCGTCATCGCGCGTCATGGTCGTATCGATGTGCTCGTAAACAATGCCGGTATCTTGATGTTTCGCGATCTCGTCAATACGTCGGCAGACGATTTGCGTCGTATCCTCGAGGTCAACGTCGTCGGTACCTTCAACGGCATGCGCACGGTCGCGCCGCACATGATCCGTCAGCGCAGTGGCTCGATCATCAATAACTCCTCGGCCGACGGTCTGCAGGGTGCCAACGCCTTGTGCGCCTACGTGGGCTCGAAGTTCGCTGTCCGCGGCATGACGAAGGTGGCCGCACTCGAGCTGGCACCGCATGGCATCCGTGTCAACTCTGTGCACCCAGGCGGAATCAATACTCCGATGGCGAACCCGCAGAATCTGCCAACCGCCCAACTGGATATAGCATTCAAACAATTCCCAGCGCAGCGAGTTGGTCATTCCGAGGAAGCTGCCGAGTGCTTCGTCTTCCTCGCCTCCGACGCTTCGTCCTATTGCATGGGCAGCGAGTTGGCCGTCGACGGCGGACTGACCGCCGGTCACTATTATTTTGGATTACCCGGCTCACCGCCCGGTGTCGCACCGCCACGTTATACAGCCTCTGCGGGAGATCAAAAATGAACATCGGACGCCTGTTGCTCACGGTCGCGTGCTCGGCGTCGAAGAACGTGGTGAAGAAGTGCGCGTAGAGACGACGGACCAGGTCGCGGGCCAAGGGCTCCTTGTCGACGGCGATCCAGCGGTCGCGCAGGGCCTGCAGGAGCAGGGTGACGCAGTGCATCTGGCCATACG
>JALRHE010000359.1 GCA_023253235.1 Steroidobacteraceae bacterium | reverse complement strand
CGATCTTGTTGTAGACCCGGATCTGCGGCAGATCCCCCGCTCCGACCTCGGTCAATACCGCGTTGACCTGGTCGATCCGCTCATCACGACGCGGATCGCTGGCATCGATGACATGCAGCAGCAGCGTCGCCTCACGCGCCTCGGTCAGCGTGGAGCGAAACGCCGCGACCAATTCGTGCGGCAATTCACGGATGAAGCCGACCGTGTCGGCGAGCACGACCGGGGTGCCACCCGGCAGCTCGACTTTGCGCACGAGCGGATCGAGCGTGGCGAAGAGCTGATCGGCCACGTAGGCGTCCGCACCCGTCAAAGAACGGAACAAGGTGGATTTGCCCGCATTGGTGTAACCCACGAGAGCCACCGACGGAATGGGGATCTCGACGCGGCGCTGTCGCCCGGTCTCCCGTTGCAGCTGTAACTTCTCGAGTCGCTTCGACAAGACTCGCACACGCTCGCCGAGCAAGCGGCGATCGGTTTCGAGCTGAGTCTCGCCAGGGCCACGCAAACCGATACCACCCTTTTGACGCTCAAGGTGGGTCCAGCCTCGAACGAGCCGACTCGAAAGGTGACGCAATTGAGCGAGCTCCACTTCGAGCTTGCCTTCGTGACTGCGAGCGCGCTGAGCAAAGATATCGAGGATGAGCGCATTACGATCGAGCACGCGCAAGCCCGTCAGCTTCTCGAGGTTACGCTCTTGGCTCGGCGAGAGCGCATGGTCGACCAAGATGACCTCAGCGCAGGTGTCGACCGCCACTTGTCGAATTTCATCGGCCTTGCCGCTACCGACAAAATATTTGGGATCCGGGCGATCGCGCTTACCGGTCACGGTGGCTGCCACCGCGACGCCGGCCGATTCGGCCAACTGCGAAAACTCGTCGAGATCTTCCTGCTCGATCGGCGCGCCGAGACCTAAGCGAACGAGGACGGCTTTTTCGCCGCCGCGAGGACGTTCAAACACGCGTCAGGCGTGCCGAGCTCACTCGCCGGCCGGGGCCGGATCAACACCACCCTCGGGTTCTTCCGGCGACGGGAGACGGACGTTACGCGCAGGCACGACGGTGGAGATGGCATGCTTGTAGACCATCTGATTGACGGTATTTTTGAGCAGCACGACGAACTGGTCGAACGAATCGATCTGTCCCTGAAGCTTGATGCCATTGACGAGGTAGATCGACACGGGCACACGCTCCTTGCGGAGCTGGTTCAAAAACGGATCCTGCAGAGACTGGCCCTTGGCCATGATGATCGACTCCTGAATGTTATTCGCCCACCCCGTCCGGTTGACAATTTAACATGGCAGAAGTTCCCTCACCGTGGGGAAAGCGACCCTCGCTGCAAGGCGGCCAACTTCGCCTCGATGATCCCCTCTTGTTGCGGATCCAACCGCTCCCAATCTGGATCAGCATGGATCCAGGTCAGCTGACGCTTGGCGAGCTGCCGGGTGGCTGCCACCGCCCGCTCGAGCGCCGTCGGTAGGTCGGTCTCACCGGCGAGGTGCGCCCAGAGCTGGCGGTAACCCACCGCACGCAGCGACGGCGCCTCGGGTTGCAGACCAGGTCGGGCTCGCAAGCCTCGAATCTCCTCGAGGAAGCCCTCCTGCATCATCTGACGGAAGCGCTGCTCGATGCGCTCGTGCAACCAGGCTCGATCTGTCGGCACCAACGCGAGGCGTAAAAACCGCCAGGCGTGGCGTGCGTGCGTTTCACGCTGCCACTCGCTGATAGGCCGTCCAGTCGATCGATACACCTCGAGACCGCGTTGGATACGCTGAGCATCATTCGGGTGGATCTTGCTCGCCGCCACCGGATCCACTGCCGACAACTCGCCGTGCAACGCAGGCCATCCCCGGCGTGCCGCCTCGGCATCGATGGCCAAACGAATACTCGGATCGGCGGTGGGTAATTTTGCGATACCGCGAATCAGCGAATTGAAATACAGCATCGTGCCGCCAACCAAGATCGGCAAACGCCCACGCTCTCGAATCGTCTCGATCGCCTGCAACGCATCGGTGACGAACTCGCCGGCGCTGTAGGTATCTTCGGGATTGCGAATGTCGATCAGATGGTGCGGGATCCGCTCTCGCAGGCTGCGAGACGGCTTGGCAGCTCCGATGTCGAAACCCCGATAAACCTGCGCGGAATCCACACTGATGAGCTCGGCCGGCATGACTTCGGCCAAGCGCAACGCCAGCGCAGACTTGCCGCTCGCCGTTGGGCCTGCAATCAGCAGCGCGTCGAATTCAGCGGCCACGCAAAAACAATTGATCGAGTTGTGCCAGCGATAGCGTCGTCCAAGTCGGTCGACCGTGATTGCATTGTCCGGCGCGCTCCGTCGCTTCCATATCGCGCAGCAATGCATTCATCTCCGGCAACGTCAGACGACGATTCGCCTTGATCGCGCTACGGCATGCGATGTTGCCGAGTAGCGCGTTGACCGTGCCATCGAGATGGTGCGAACCCTGCTCATCGGCTAAATCGTTGAGAACTTCACGAATGAGCGGTGCCGGATCCTCCTGAGCGAGCAAACCCGGCACTGCGCGTACGGCTAACTTGCCGGGCGCAATCACGTCGATCTCGAAACCGGCACGTTCGAACTCGACCGCCTGCTCATCAAACAATTCGGTGACGTGCGCCGCAACATCGACGATCCGTGGCTCGAGTAAACGTTGCGAGGCCGCGCGATCGCCTTGCGCGAGTTTGAGTTTCTCGTACAAAACACGTTCATGAGCCGCGTGCGCATCGACCAACACGAGACCAGAGGTGCTTTGCGCGAGGATGTAAACGCCGTGCAGTTGTGCGATGGCCGTACCCAACTCGCCCGCCCGAGCGACTACCGCATCCGCTACGCCATCGGTCGACTTGCCGGACATCCACGGATCGAAACTGGGTGACGCGCGAGGCGTCTCGAGTGGCAAAGTTTGGGTCGTCGGTTCCGTCGACGTAACCGTCGCGGCCGTGACACCGAGCGAGGCCGCATCGGCGGTCGGCGCGGCAACACCCGCTGGCACGCCCAGAGCCGAGTGCACACTGCGAAAAACGAAATCGTGTATCTGCCGACTGTCACGAAAACGCACTTCGAGCGTCTGCGGATGTGCGTTGACATCGACCCATGACGGATCGAGCTCGAGGTAGACGAGGTACGCCGGCTGGCGCCCGTGATACAGCACATCGCGATAACCCAGTCGTACGGCGCTTGCGAGCAGCCGGTCTCGGACCGTGCGACCGTTGACGTAGGCATATTGGTGATCGCTGCTGGCTCTGGCCGCCTGCGGCTGACCGAGCCAACCGTGCAATGCAACTGAACCGGATCGCCGCTCGAACTCGATGGCGCTCGCGATGAACTCGTCGCCGAGAATGGCGGCCACTCGCGCCCGCCGTCCCTCGGCACTCGTCGTCAACGGCGCATCAAGCACCACTCGACCGCCGTGACGCAACCGAAACGCCACATCGAATCGCACCAACGCAAAGCGCTCGACAAGCCTCGCGATATGACTCCACTCGGTACTCTCGGCGCGCAGGAATTTCCGGCGCGCCGGCACGTTGAAAAACAGATCGCGTACCTCGATCAACGTGCCGCGCGGCTGCGAGGAAGGCTTGATACCCCCAACCTCACCGCCATCGACGCGGATCTCCACCGCTTCCGTGGCACCCTCACGTCGTGAGGCCACTCGCATGCGCGAGACAGAACCGATCGATGGCAACGCCTCACCGCGAAACCCCAGGCTCGTGATGGCGGCCAAGTCCTCGAGCGTTGCAATTTTGCTCGTCACATGTCGCTGCACGGCCAAGGCGAGCTCGTCGGCGGCAATACCGTGACCGTCATCCAGAATGCGGATCAGCGCTGCGCCACCGCTTTCGATATCAATATCGATGTGGCGCGCACCGGCATCCAAGCTGTTTTCCAGCAATTCTTTGACGACGGAGGCTGGACGCTCGACGACCTCGCCCGCGGCGATCTGGTCGACGAGCGCGCTCGGCAACTTTCGGATTGGCACGATGGGTATCTAGAGCTTGCCGGCAGCAGCGGCCTCAGGCGCCGTGGCTACGACCGTTCGCGCTCGATCGCGCTCGCGCTCGAGTGCAAAGCGCGAGCCCTCGGGCGGATGATCGAGGAAGAATTGGCGCACACCATCAAAGATGGCATCGGCCAACTCGGCGCGTTTGGATTCGATATTCAGCAGTCGCTCATCCGATGGGCTCGAAATGAACGCGGTTTCGACCAGCATCGAAGGGATATCCGGACTCTTCAACACCAGGAATCCGGCTTGCTGTACCTGAGGCTTGCGAACCTCGTTGACGCGACGCAGTGAACGCAGCACCCGTTCGGCTGCCACAACGCTTTGACCGATTTGTGCCGACTGCGCTAAATCGACGAGCACCGAGGCGATCACCGGATCCTTGTCATCGAGCGAAATACCACCGGCGAGATCGGCGGCGTTTTCACGATCCGCCAACCAGCGTGACTGCTCGTCGCTCGCTCCCTTCTCCGATAGCACATAGACCGAGGAGCCTGACACGGAGGGGTCACGTACGGCGTCGGCATGCACCGAGACGAACAACTGCGCTCCGGCGGCCCGGGCTCGTCGAATGCGCTCGCGATGCTTCAAAAAATAGTCTCCATCGCGCGTAAGAACAGCGCGCATGCCCGGCTCCTGATTGATGCGCGCGGCCAGACGCTTGGAGATGTCGAGCACGACGTCTTTTTCATACGTGCCTGCGCGTCCGATCGCACCCGGGTCCTGACCGCCGTGACCTGCATCGATTGCAACGATGACCTCACGACCGGAGGTCGGGGGCGCGTGCGCCGCCTTCACTTCTTTCAAGGGAGCGCGACCGACCGGCGCAACGACGGTCGATGCACCGGCAACCGATGTCCCGGGCGATGAAGTCAAAGAAAATGCGAGCGCAGCGGTGCGGTTGGAGGATCCATCCGTACCGACCGGTTGCAGCTGAGCGGCGGGATCGATCTCGAACACCAAGCGAAGATCACCGTTGGCTTGCGGTCCGGCGCGCAGCGCTCGAACGGCCCCGCTCGCCGGCGGCAAGACCTGCTTGGATTTGACGGTATTGGAGAGATCGACCACCAAGCGACGCGGTTGGTCGAGCACGAACCAACGCGTCGGCGTAGATGCCGAGAGGTCGATACGGATCTGCGTCGTATCGGGCTGACTCTCGATCCGAAGACTACGCAGCTCGGTCGCCGCCTGCGCCGACACCGAAGTGATGGCCAGCAGCAAGGCTGATACGACCCACGACCAAAGACGCCCTGTCATGGGCGCGAACTGTACGCTTGAAGTACAATAAATTTCAACAAAATTAGGGCTCTGCGATCGAGACTTCACAACGCCTGCAACCAGTGGCGGCCCAACTCGCTGCCCGCGGCCACCTCGACCTCCCGCCCCGTTCCAACGACTCGCAACATCACCTCGAGATCGAATTGACCGAGCGCCCGCTCCGCCCGCTCGGGCCATTCGACCATCCAAAGACAGCCCGGGCGATCATGATCGGCCAGACCCAGACCTCGGACATCCGTCGCATCGCGTAGTCGGTAAAGATCCAAATGCACGACGGTCAAATGAGCAAGTTCATACGTTTCGAGCAACGAAAAAGTGGGGCTACGTACCGAACCCATCACACCAAGACTGCGTAAAAAACCGCGAGTGAGGGTCGTTTTGCCGGCGCCAAGATCACCTCGCAGCGCGACTTTAAGCGCACCGCCGGAAGATGGCGGCATGGTCGCCGCCAGCCTCGCGCCAAACTCCAATGTCGCCGATTCGTCGATCAGCCCGAACTTCATGGCAGCCATCGAACAAGGTCCATGGCGAGTTCACCCGCGAGCAAGCCGCGATCAGGCGAGCCACCCGCATCCTTCTGCGGCTCAGC
>JALRHE010000284.1 GCA_023253235.1 Steroidobacteraceae bacterium | reverse complement strand
GCTGACAAATCACTGCTATTACGATTATTTTCACTGCTATTTGCGCTACCTGTATCGGGCTTGGTGCCGTCTTCAGAGCGTGGTGTTTCACGTTGCAGGAAAGAGGTGCGTTGACCTGTGTAAGGCATACCATCAGGATCGAGCAAGGACTGTCCACCCATGATGCCACTGGTACCTGCCACCGTACTCATTTGTACAGCACTATGCGAGCTAGGTTTGAAATAATCAGCAATACTTTTACGCTGGTCTTCATTGGTGGCTGATAAAAGCCACATGAGTAAGAAGAAGGCCATCATGGCCGTCATCATGTCGGCGAGCGCAATCTTCCAGGCACCGCCGTGACCACCGGCATGGCCGTCGGCCATGACCTTTTTGATGATGATCGGCGGCAGTTGTGCCGCCGCCTCGGCCGCGGTTTGTTCCGCAGCCGGTGCGGACTCGGCAGCCGCTGCTGATTGAGCGGCGTCGTCAGCTGGCGGCGCCTCGGCAGCCGCCGGCGCGTTACTTGCCTCGGAGGCCATCGAATACCTCCGCAAATGTCGGTTGCGAGTGGTGGCTAATGGCCGCTCGCGCGCTTTCGATGATCAACGGCACGGGATAGCCCTGCAGATGACCGATCAACGCATGCTTGGCGACATGGTAGATCTCACCGTCTTCGTCGACGAGCTGTTTCAGACGGGTCGCGAGCGGTTCAACGATACCGTAGGCGAGGAACACGCCGAGGAAGGTACCGACGAGTGCGGAGCCGACGAGTGCGCCGAGCACCGGCGGCGGCTGATCGATCGCTGCCATGGTCTTCACAACGCCGAGCACGCAGGCCACGATACCGAGCGCGGGCAGCGCGCCCGACAGTGCAGCCAACGCATCAGCCGGCTTCATTTCGTTGTGGTGGTGGGTCTTGATCGCGAGGTTGAGCACATCCTCGACCGCTTCGGGCTTCGGCGGTTGGTTCGACGTGACGAGCAGACGGATCGTGTCCGCGATCATGTTGATCAGCGAGTGGTCTTTCAGCAGCTTCGGATACTCGCCGAAGATCGAACTCGCTTCAGGGTTCTCGATGTGCGATTCGAGCGCTACGGCGCCCTCGGCCTTGAAGACCTTGAAGAGCTTCACGACCAGGAAGATCGTGTCCATGTATTCCTGTTTGTGATACTTGGGACCACCGAACACCTTACCGACGCCGGCGCCAACGCCCTTGAGCACATCGAGGCTGTTCGAGATCACCATCGCCCCGACACCAGCGCCACCGATGATCAGCATCTCGAACGGCAGGGCTTTCAGGATGGGTGCCATCTTGCCGCCCGCCAAGATGTAGCCACCGAACACGCAGCCAAACAAAACCACCAAACCGATGATCGCGAACACGGGGAATCTCCAAAACGGAACAATGGGATGCTAGCAAACGCTGCTATCTCTCGTGCTTAAGTCGTCGCCACAATCCAGATTTAAAGCCCCATAAACGCTGACGCCTCCTTTTTATTTCTATATTATTGGAAATATGGAACTGAATCAGGCGGCTGAGTCCTTCAACGCGCTCTCCCAGCCCAGTCGGCTGGCCATCGTCAGCCTGCTAGGGCAGGTGGGAACTGCCGGGGCGCGGCCCTCGGACATGGCGGCCGCCTTGCGACTACCTGCCAATACCCTGTCCTTTCATCTCCGGCAGTTGCGCCACGCGGGGCTGGTGACGGAGGAACGCAGCGGCCGCGATCGTATCTACCGAGCGAATGTAGGCGCGCTGCAGCAACTCATCCTGTACTTGGGCGAAGCTTCCAGTCGGTCATCAACATGACATCGCTTGCCCGCGCGATCGACGAACGCCTGATCGGCGAATTCAGCGTCGCACCTGCCGATGCCAGCGACACCCAATGGCTAGCCGCTGTCGCCCGTTTGTTACGCGAGGATCTGTCAGCCCGCGCACTGCGCAGCCAACTGCAGGACCGCGCAAATAAGGCGCGTCGCGTTCATTACCTATCGATGGAATTCTTGATCGGACGTTCGCTCACGAATGCGGCTGAAGCATTAGAGCTCGATGCGCCGCTTCGTGAGGCACTCGCCGAACGCGGCCGTCACCTCGAGCAACTGCAGGACGTCGAGTCGGATGCCGGACTCGGTAACGGCGGCCTCGGACGGCTCGCCGCGTGCTTCCTCGACTCGATGGCGACGATGAACATACCTGCGTTCGGATACGGCATCCGTTACCAGTTCGGCATGTTCCATCAACGCTTCGAACACGGCTCGCAACGCGAGACGCCTGACGAATGGCTGAAAGATGGCTCGCCTTGGGAGCTCGCGCGAATAGATCGCGATGTCGAGGTCGGCTTCGGTGGACAAACCGACCGTGACGAGCATGGCACCACGATTTGGACACCGGAGCGCCGAGTGATAGCCCGAGCGCACGACATGTTCGTGCCCGGTTACGCCACCGGTCGAGTGGGCACACTGCGCCTTTGGGAGGCGCGAGCCACCCCTGCTCTCGACATGTCGCTCTTCAACGCCGGCGATCTTCACTCGGCCGCTGCGATCAAAGGACAAGACGAAGTGCTCTCTTGGGTGCTCTACCCGAACGACAGCACAGAGGCAGGTCGCGAGCTGCGACTGCGGCAGGAGTATTTCTTTGTCTGCGCGTCGATCGCCGACATCCTCCAACGACATCTCGAGGAGCATTCGACGCTCGCGAATCTGGCAGATCATGTAGCAATTCACCTGAACGACACGCATCCTGCCTTGGCGGTCGCAGAGCTGATCCGAGTCCTCGTCGATCGATATTCGATGGATTGGGCGGTCGCTTGGGATATCACGCGCCAGATTTTCTCGTATACGAATCACACCTTGATGCCCGAGGCACTCGAGACTTGGAGCACCGAACTCATTCAGCGTGTGCTACCCCGTCATCTCACCATTATCGAGCGCTTGAACGAAGCATTGTTGGAGGAAGTCGCCGAACGCTTTCCGAACGATCCGGAGCGTCTCTCGAGGATGAGCATTATCGAGATCCCTGGCCCGGAACCACGGGAGCGCCAGATCCGCATGGCGCATCTGGCAGTCATGGGTAGCCACACCATCAACGGCGTCTCGGCACTGCACTCGACGCTCATGGTCGATCACGTTTTCAAAGATTTCGCCGAGTTATGGCCCGAGCGCTTCGTCAACGTCACCAACGGTGTCACACTGCGACGCTGGCTGTCGCAAGCCAATCCGGGACTCGCTCGACTGTTAGATCTGAAAATCGGCCGGCAATGGCGAATCGAGCCTGACCGGCTCCGACTACTCAAGAGTCATGCTCACGATGAGAACTTCATTGGCGAGTTTCGTGCGATCAAATGGGAAAACAAGCGCCGCCTCTGCGACCTCATACATCGTGCGACGGGTATCGGTACCGATCCAAACAGTCTTTTCGATGTACAAATCAAGCGTATCCACGAATACAAGCGACAGTTGCTCAACCTGCTGCACGTCGTGTCGCGATATCACGCCATACTCGCCAATCCGAGCGCAGACTGGGTTCCGCGCACCGTCGTCTTCGCCGGTAAGGCAGCCTCGTCATACCAGACAGCCAAGCAGATCATCCGTTTGATCAATGACGTCGCCGCCGTCGTCAATCACGATTCGACTCTGGAAGGACGACTTAAAGTCGTCTTTCTGCCGAACTACAGCGTGTCGCTGGCCGAGATCATCATCCCGGGCACCGACCTGTCGGAACAAATATCCACGGCTGGCACCGAAGCTTCCGGTACGGGCAACATGAAGTTCGCACTCAACGGGGCTCTGACGATCGGCACACTGGATGGAGCTACCATCGAGATGCGCGAACGTGTCGGTGCAGACCACATGTTCACCTTCGGGTTGCGCAGCGATGAGATTGCGAATCTCAAATCGAACGGCTACCACCCGGAAGAGATCGCCAAGGCCGACCCCGACTTGACTGCTGTACTCGATTCGATCGCAAGCGGTCGATTCTCACCCGGTGACTCGGAGCGTTATCGCGAGCTCATCGGCAGTTTGCTCGGGGATGGCGATCGATACTGCCTGATGGCGGATTTCGCGAGCTATCGTCAGGCGCAGCAACAAGCCGATGAACTCTTTCGGCAACCCTCACGCTGGACCGCTGCCGCGATCGAAAACGTCGCCGGTATGGGGCACTTCGCATCTGATCGCGCCATTCTGGAGTACGCCCAGAAAATCTGGCGTATCTCACCGCAGCGTTAAGTAGGCTAGCCCGATGCGCCGCGACAACGCCCTCTCCATCACCGATCGCGGTCCCCATCGAAGCCAAGACGGTCGCACGATCGTGCGAGTCTTCCAACCCGATGCCTGCACACTCGAGTTGCTCGATTCGAACGGCAGCAAGTCACTGGGATTTTTCTCGCAGCTGCATCCCGATGGATCCTTTCAGCTTTCGGTCGACCGGGAACTCACGGACTATCGACTGCGAGCGACTTGGGCGGATGGCAGTACCTGGATCTTCGATGATCCCTACCGACACGCACCGAACATCACCGAAACAGATCTTTGGCTTTTCGCCGAAGGCACGCTACTGCGTCCTCACGAGGTGCTCGGAGCACAACGGATGCAAAGCCAGGGCGTTGATGGAACTCGATTTGCCGTGTGGGCGCCGAATGCGAGTAGCGTGAGTGTCGTCGGTGATTTCAACTTCTGGGACGAACGACGCCACCCCATGCGGCTTCGCGGGAAAAGTGGCGTCTGGGAGTTGTTCATCCCCGGGGTTATCGACGGCGCTCTGTACAAATATTCTTTGAAAGACCGTCGCGGTCGACGTGTGGGCCAAAAAGCCGATCCATTTGCGCGGCGCGTCGAACTTCGCCCCTCCAACGCCAGCATCGTCAGTACAGCGCTCAAACCCATCGAGTGCGACCCGACGTCGCTACGACGCAATCGATTCGATGCGCCGATCAGCATTTACGAAGTTCATGCCGGCTCTTGGCGCTACTCGCGCAAGCCCGGACGTCGCTTTGCCGACTGGGACGAACTCCGCGAGACGCTGATTCCCTATGTAGTTGAGCTAGGCTTCAGCCACATCGAACTACTGCCTATCACGGAGTATCCACTCGATGAGTCTTGGGGCTACCAGCCCACCGGCCTCTATGCTGCGACATCTCGACATGGCAGCGCCGAAGACTTCCGTCGCTTTGTCGCCGCCTGCCACGCGGCAGGTATCGGTGTCATCGTCGATTGGGTGCCCGCACATTTCCCATCCGATGCACACGGACTAGCGCGATTCGATGGCAGCCCCCTATTTGAATATGCAGATCCACGTGAGGGGAGACATCCGGACTGGAATACGCTGATCTATGATTTCAAAAAGCCGCAGGTGAGGAACTTTCTGCTCGGAAGCGCCCTGCACTGGCTCGAGGCTTTCGATGTCGATGGGCTACGCGTCGATGCCGTCGCTTCCATGCTTTATCGAGACTACAGTCGTCGTCATGGCGAGTGGCTACCGAATGAACATGGTGGCAAAGAAAACCTCGAGGCGATCCAGTTCTTGCGGCAACTGAACGAACTCGTGGGAAAACATCGTCCCGGAGCGATCGTCATCGCCGAAGAGTCGACTGCCTTTCCACAGGTGTCGCATCCCACGTATCTCGGCGGCCTCGGGTTCCACTACAAGTGGAACATGGGATGGATGAACGACACTTTGCGGTACATCGGTCGCGAACCGATCCACCGTCGACACCACCACAACGAGCTGACTTTCAATATCTCCTACGCATACAGCGAAAACTTCATCCTGCCCATCTCGCATGATGAGGTCGTGCATGGGAAAGGCTCGCTTCTCGGCCGAACGCCAGGCACGCGTCAGCAGAAGTTTTCCAATCTACGAGCGTATCTGGGTTTCATGTACGCCCACCCAGGAAAAAAGCTGCTCTTCATGGGCACCGAGTTCGCCCAAGAGCGAGAGTGGAACCATGGGGCCGAGCTCGACTGGAATTTGCTCACCGACGATCTTCACCGCGGTGTGCAACGACTCGTTCGCGACTTAAACAGACTTCTGCGCGAGGTACCGCCGCTACACGAACGCGATCACGATCGCGCGGGATTCGAATGGTTAGACGTCGACAATCACCAGCAATCGCTGATCGCCTTCTCGCGAATAGGCTCTGGCAAAGAATCGGCTGTGATCGTGATTTGCAACTTCACCCCGGCAGCGCGCGAGGGCTATCGGGTGGGCGTTCCCTTCGCCGGCGTCTACGAAGAGCGGCTCAATACCGATTCGGAACACTACGGTGGCAAGAACATCGGCACACCGCTGGGACGGGCCCACTCCGAAAAGAAAGCCGCTCATGGCAAAAATCATTCAATCGTTGTACGCGTCCCACCACTCGCAACGATTTTTCTAACCTGCCAATCAGTCTTTAACGCCCAACCTGCCGAATGACGGCGGCGTATTCTTCGAAATAGCGCAACGCCTTCTCGGTCGGCACGACCAACTTCACGCGGGAATCGGACGCCGTGCCCTGAAACTCGACAAGACCGGCATCTTTGAGCTGATGGATTCGCTTGCGCACCGTGTTGAAGTGACCCATCTCCTGCCGATCAAGCAGTTTGTTGATCGGATACGGATCACCGCTCTTCCACGCCTGGGTGATGTCAGCGAGCAGCAACTCGACATTCGGGATGGAAAGCACATCAGCGGACGGCAGACTCTTCAGACCGTCGACGAGCCAACGAAATCTCAGATAGAGATCAAGGAGATTCGGGTTTGGTTTTTCGCTCATGATGAAGTGCTGCTGACTTGATGTTGTCGAAGAGCAAGATACACCCCTTCAGGGTGTACAGGAGAAATAGTGCGCCAAAAAGATCACCAACGAACATAGCGGTCCACAGATCAACCCAATCATGCGACTCGTTTCCGAACGCATAACGTGTCGTTATGTGAGATGTGGAGTTCAGAATGGCCGAAGCGAATGCCAGCAACAAAAGTCTACGCCCGTCCATTGAGTGCGTACTCGAGCTAGCTAGAGGCTGAAGACTACGACCTGGCCACTGACGAAAGGTCAGCATGACGGCGAGCCACGCAGCGAGCCCCGGAATCACTGCAAGGGCGAGATCTAGCGGGGGATCAAAAGTTGGACCGTAGCCTGTGAGCTGAGTGTAGATGACGGCGCCGAGGGTGAAGCCAAGTGCACCCGCAGCGCCCAACAACAACACCAACATCACGCGCACGCCATGCGGCAGATAAACCCAGTTGATGCCGGGCACATGCTCCGTCCAGGAGAACAGCCAATCGTAGAAGGGCAGAAAGCCGAGCCACAGCACCGCACCGATCACGGTGAAAAGCGCGAACCGACTGTACTGCCCTGGTGTCATCACTTCACATAATGAGAGGGATACGCCTTACCCGCAACACCACTTGCGATGGCCGCTTTGGCCACCGCGCTTGCCACGACCTCGCGCAGACGAGGGTCCATGGGCTTCGGCAGGATGTATTCGGGTCCGAAGGCGAGGCCCGTGACATCGGGATAGGCCTTGATCACCTCTGCCGGAACACTCTCTTTCGTGAGATTGGCAATCGCATGCGCTGCAGCAATCTTCATCTCTTCGGTGATGGCATGTGCGCGCACATCGAGCGCACCACGAAAGATGAACGGAAAGCACAGCACATTGTTCACCTGGTTTGGAAAATCCGATCGCCCGGTAGCGACGATCACATCGTCGCGGATCGCCCGCGCCGCTGAAGGTCGAACCTCAGGCTCGGGATTCGCAAGCGCAAAAATCACGGGCCGCGGCGCCATGGATCGAAGCAACTCGGCATCGAGTAGGCCAGCAGCCGAAACCCCGATGAACACATCGGCGCCCCGTAACGCATCTGCCAGCGTGCGATGAGGACTCTCGTTGGCAAACTCGGCTTTATAGTCGGGCAAATTTTCACGCCCGGCGTGAATGACACCCTGCCGATCAACGGCTGTCATATTGGTCACCGGAACGCCCATCGATCGCAACAGACGCAAGGTCGCGGTACCAGCAGCACCGCTGCCGAGGCACACGATCTTCACCTCGTCGAGACGCTTACCTTGCAACTCGAGCGCATTCAATAAACCGGCAACCACGCAGATGGCCGTGCCGTGTTGATCGTCGTGGAACACGGGCACCTTGCAGCGTACCTTCAGCGCCTCTTCGATCGCGAAGCACTGTGGGGCGCCCACGTCTTCGATGTTGATACCGCCGAAGCTATCGGCGATGCGAGCGACCGTATCGATGAAGCTTTCAGCGCTCTCCGCGTTGATCTCGATATCCACACAATCAAGGTCTGCGAATCGCTTGAATAGCAGCGCCTTACCTTCCATCACGGGCTTGCTTGCCAGCGCACCGAGATTACCGAGCCCCAAAATGGCCGACCCATCGGTCACGATCCCGATCAGATTGCCCTTGTTGGTGTACTCGTATGCGGCCTCCGGATCTGCGGCGATCGCCAATACGGGCTCTGCAACACCGGGGCTGTAGGCCAGCGCGAGATCGCGACTCGATTCAGCCGGCTTGAAAACGTGCGTACCAATCTTTCCCGGCCGCGGCATCGCGTGATACGCGAGCGCTGCCTGGCGCAAAGCCTCGTCAGACATGTCATCTCCCCCCAGTATGGTCGGGCACTATAGAGGCTCGCCATGCCGGAAGGCAGGGGTTTGAATCCCCACCGAGATCAAATTAGGATCCGATGCACAACATCAACAAGATCCAAAGGGGATCAATATGGGGGAGCGCGGGTTCGACTACGACCTCGTAGTCATCGGATCGGGTCCGTCCGGTCAAAGGGCGGCCATCCAGGCGGCCAAGCTAGGCAAGTCTGTTGCGATCATCGAGCGAGCAAGAACCGTCGGTGGTATCTGCGTCAACTACGGCACGATTCCCTCGAAGACGTTTCGAGAGGCAGTCCTGCACTTGTCGGGTTATCGCGAACGCGGCATCTACGGATCGTCGTATCGCGTGAAGCAAGAGATCACCATCGACGATCTTCTCTACCGAGTGCAGCAAGTCGTTCGATCGGAGATCGACGTCATCCGCAACCAGATGACGCGTAACCGCGTCGAGCTCATCGAGGCAACCGCGACGTTTCTCGACCCGCATCTCATCGAGCTGACCACCGAAGGAAGACATGGCAAGCGACAGATCACGGCCCGCAAGGTTGTGATCGCCTGCGGTACCGAAGCTGCGCGCGACACGCACATCCCTTTCGATGGTCAACGCGTTTTCACGAGTGACGATGTGCTTGGGCTCGAGCGTCTGCCGAGGTCGATCATCGTCGTTGGCGCCGGTGTCATCGGCATCGAATACGCCACCATGTTCGCGGCGCTAGGCGTGCGTGTCACCGTGGTGGACAAGCGGCCGACACTACTGCCGTTTCTCGATCACGAGATTTCGGCGGCTCTCACGTATGTCGTGCAACAGAGCAATGTCACCATGCGTCTCGGCGAAGAAGTCGCCGAAATCGACGTCATCAATGGCGTCTCAAAACCGGTCGAAGTGCGACTGAAGAGCGGCAAAGTCCTTCACGCAGAAGCAGCGCTCTATTCGATCGGTCGTGTCGGAGCGACCGAACGCCTACAACTCGGCAATGCAGGCGTACAAGCGGATGATCGTAACCGCATCCCCGTCAACGAGCACTTCCAAAGCAACGTCGAGCATGTTTATGCGGTCGGTGATGTCATCGGCTTCCCGTCGTTGGCATCGACGTCGTATGAACAAGGTAGAGCGGCGGCGCGGCACGCTTTCGGTCTGCGTAACGATCACGAAGGTGGTATCGGGCTCTTTCCGTATGGCATCTATACGGTTCCAGAGATTTCGACGATCGGCAAAAGTGAAGACGAACTGACTGCCGCGGGCATTGCCTACGAGATCGGCAAGGCGAACTATCGCGAAATTTCGCGCGGGCAGATCATCGGCGATCGGACTGGCCTGCTGAAGATCATCTTCAGCCCTGAATCCCGTCAGTTGCTCGGCGTACACATCATGGGCGAAGGCGCGAGCGAACTGATTCACATCGGACAGGTTTTGATGGCACACAACGGCAAAATCGATTATTTCGCCGATGCGGTCTTCAACTTCCCGACTCTCGCGGAGTGTTACAAAACGGCTGCGCTCGACGGCCTCAATCGACTGAGCATCTAAGAAGTAGCCCAAAACACCCCATAGGCTGCAAAATCGTCAGGTGAACGATCGCCTGACGACAACGGGACTGAGCGAGGCCGAGGCACGGCGGCGCTTGGCCGACGACGGGCTCAACATCATCGGCGGACATGCTCGTCCGCCGACCCTCGCCGTTGCGCTCGATGCGCTCCGTGAGCCCATGTTCATCATGCTAGTCGCGGGTGGCGGGCTCTATCTTGCAATGGGCAAGCTCAGCGAT
>JALRHE010000216.1 GCA_023253235.1 Steroidobacteraceae bacterium | reverse complement strand
AGACCGCGATGCAACCACTCGCCGCCAACTCTTCGCACAGTGCCGGCGTGAAGGTCTTCTCGAAGCGGATGTTTCCCCACCACGAGATCGTCGTCTGGCGATGAAGCAACTCGGCAGCAAGTGCTTTCAATACTTTGGGCGGCGCAGCCTCGTCGACGAAATGAAAACCTGTCTCGCCGGTCTCGGCGACGATCGACTCGATACGATCGACGAGCACCGCTGCCGCGGCGGTCTGATAATTGGCGATGTAGTCGAGACTCACATCGCAGAAGCTGCACTTCTTCCAATAGCAACCGTGGGCCACCGTCAGCTTGTTCCAACGACCCTCGGACCATAAGCGATGCATCGGGTTCAGCATGTCGAGCAGCGACAGATAGCGCTCTAGAGGCAAGCCTTGCCAGCTCGGTGTACCCGTGTCGGCAAAAGCGATCTCGAGATCACCCGCATCGACGTAACGCACCTCGCCCGATGTGGTTCGGACGAACGTTCTGATCAAACGAGTCTCATCACGCTGACCTTGCCAATGCTCGATGAGCGCCCATAGCGGCGCCTCGCCGCGATCGAGCGTCACGTAATCGACGAAGTCGAAGAGTCGAGGCTCTGCGAGCTCGCGCAACTCCGTGTTGACGTAGCCGCCCCCCATCACGATCGTCGCTGCAGGACACTCCGTGCGAATAGTTTGTGCGATACGTAATGCGCCATAGAGGGCGCCCGGGAACGGCACCGACAACAGGATGACATCCGGCTGATGCTGACGAAGAGCCTGCTGGGTGAGCCGTTCGAGGTGTTCATCGAGTAAATGTCGGGGTCGCGCCAACGCTTGCGCTAGCGGGTCGAAGCTCGACTGACTGGCCGCTAACTTCTCACCGTAGCGCACGAACTCAAAGCCCGGATCGACGGCATCACGGATCACATCCGCGATGTCGTTCAGATACAGCGTGGCGAAGTGTCGCGCACGATCCTGCGTCCCTAAGGCACCGAATGCCCAGGCGAGCGGATCGTCGCCTTCATAGGCCGACAGGGCCGCGAATCGAGGCCCCTCGGGCAGATACCGTCGCGAGACGATGCGATGCGCCAAGGTGGCATCACGTCCCTGGAGAAAGGCGATCACCGGCTCGATGGTCGCCGCGTAGGTCTCGCTCGCCGTCAGAAATGAGCGCTCCGGCTCCGTGCGTCGCTTGACGCTGCGCCGTTCGACGACCGCGGCCAGGGCCTGAAGCCCCGCCTCCGTCATCACAGACAGCACGAGCTCGAGGGCAAGATCCGCCTGCGCGATCGGGACCTTGCGGCTGCGCAGAAAACCACTGAGGTAAGCCGTTGCCGGATACGGCGTGTTCAACTGGGTCATCGGCGGAATCAGCGCGAGGACCTTCGGCGGCGGCAGAGACATCCGGCCATTATGCGAGATACCGAGACACGGTTGAAATGCCGATCAAGCATCCCCACCTTGTTCGAGAACGCCAACTGCGAGAGCGACACCATGAGCCAAGCCCTAGCTGTCACCACTGCGAGCTTCCGCGAGCAAGTCATCGACGCCTCCCATGCGCAGCCCGTCCTGGTGGATTTTTGGGCGCCCTGGTGTGGCCCCTGTCGCATGCTTGGGCCCGTGCTCGATCAATTGGCAGCCAGCACGCCTGGTATCAAGGTCGTGAAACTCAACACCGACGAAGAGCCCGAGGTCGCCGGCGCCTATGCGATCCGCAGCATCCCCGCCGTCAAGCTTTTCAAGAATGGTCAGGTCGTCGATGAATTCGTCGGCGCGCAACCGCTCGGTGCCGTCAAAGCCTTCGTCGCAGCACACCTACCCAAAGACATCGACCCGCGCCTCGCAGAAGCGGAGCAGTTGATCATGGCGGGCAACACGAGCGCAGCGGAGACCCTGCTCGACTCGCTACCACCGGTGATGCAAAGCGAATCAGACGTGAAAGCCTTGCGCGCCAAGCTGTATTTCGCTCGTATCGCGCTGTCGCCCGATGAAACGGACTCGATCCAGACCGCGCGTGTCGCCGCGGCACGCTACCTGCTGAAGGCTGATTGGAAATCCGGAGTGGAATCGCTCTTCGCCGCAGCAGAACGCAATCGTCGCTACGCCACCGGTGCTGGACGTGACGATATTCTGAAGGCGTTCGATCTGGGTACCACCGACGAGGTCGGTCTCGCAGCCGCGCGTCGTCGTCTCGCGGCGCTAATTCACTAACGCTCGCGCACCGGCGCTAGTGCGCCGCCTCATCGCGCAGGCGAGCCGCCTCGGACTCGCCTAAGTAGGCTTTGATCCAGCCACGCGCGAGGTACAGCAGCGGAATCAGTGCGATCGCCGCGCCGAGCTTGTAGAGATAATTGACCGTGCCGACCGCCAGAAACTGGGGAATCGGCCATTGCTGTGGTCCGAGTACGAAGGCGATGTAGAGCACGACGAAACTGTCGATGAACTGCGAAACGGCCGTCGATCCGGTGGCTCGCAACCAGATCAGCTTTTCACCCGTCGCCCGACGGATGCGATGGAACACGGCCACATCGATCAACTGGCCGATCAGAAACGCCACGACCGAACCCACGATGGTCCACAGCCCCTGACCAAAAATCTGCGCGTACGCATGCTGGATATCGGGAACGCCGAGGTCGCGGTTCGCATCCACCCAGAAACCGGCTGGTGCGAGCGCGATCGAGGCATAGGCCGCAAAAAACGCGTAGCAAATGAAAGCGACGGCGATCCATGAAATCAACCGTACGCCGCGTGGACCAAAGTATTCGTTGATGACGTCGGTCATCACGAAGACGAAGGGCCACAACAGCACGCCAGCGGTGAAGTTCAGGTTGCCCGTGATTCCCAGCAACGACCACTCGATAGGGGCAATCCCAAGGGTGCTCTCGAGCGAGAAAATCTTCACTCCGACGAACTCGGCCAACAAGGCGTTCGTCAGGAAAAACCCGGCCAATACGATGAATAGCCGGGTCGCCTTACCGTCGGTCACGCGCATCGGAGTGAATCAGTACGGCGTGCAGAAACAGTGAGCGTAAAGCCGATCGGCGATGGCATGCCGATTGAACCGCAGCACCTCACGCTCCACCGGTCCGAAATCGCGCTTAGCGGCCTGCAAAGCCCAAGCCGACGTCAGATCGCCAGGGCCAGCGACGCGCAGCATCAACGACGCAGCCGATGTTTCTACGGAAGCCACCAGCTCCTGCGCCCAGCTCTTGTCGGATTCGAGATAGTCGCGTTCGTACTTGCCCTCTTCCAGACCCGCACGCTTGGCAGCCGCCGCAATCGCTTGATCGAGCGAACCCAACTGATCGACGAGACCGCGATCTTTCGCATCACGACCAGACCACACGCGACCTTGCGCAATGGCATCGACATCGTCGCGCGATTTGTTACGACCCTTGGATACGCGCGCGAGGAAGTCCTCGTAACCGCGCTCGATCGTGGCCTGCAGCAAGGTCGCCGCGGCCGGGCCGACGGGTCGATCCAGTCGCAGTTCACCCGACAGCGGCGTCGTACCGACACCGTCGGTATTCACACCGATCTTGTCCAGCGCTCGCGGCGCCGTCGGGAAGAGCCCGAAGATACCGATGGATCCGGTGATCGTGGCAGGGCTCGCCCAGATCTCATCCGCCGGTGCAGCAATGTAATAGCCACCAGACGCAGCGAGATCGCCCATCGATACCACGACCGGTCGGCCGGTTTCCTTGAACGCCAATACTTCACGATAGATCTTTTCCGAGGCCAGCACGCTGCCGCCCGGACTATCGATACGCAGTACCAGCGCCTTGATGTCGGCATCCAATCGCGCCTTGCGGATCAAGGCAGACATGTCGTCACCGGCGATCACACCGCCGCCGCCAGACCCATCGACGATCTCACCCGAACCTACG
>JALRHE010000097.1 GCA_023253235.1 Steroidobacteraceae bacterium | reverse complement strand
TTGCCGACGCTGTTACGCGGCAACTGCGCGACGACGCGCAAGCGCTCCGGGAACTTGAACATCGCAAGGCCTGCCGCCCGGAAGTGCTCGCAGATCGACTCGAGCGTGACCTCGGCGCCGGGTCTTGGCACGACGACGGCGCAGATCTTCTCGCCCATGATCGGGTCGGCGTAGCTCGCCACTGCACCTTCGAGCACGGTTGGCATTTGCGACAACACGTTGTCGAGCTCTTCGGGTGCGATCTTCACGCCACCACGAACGATGATTTGTTTGAGGCGACCGACGAAACGATAGAAGCGCAGATCGTCACCCTCACCACACAGTTCGAACAAGTCTCCGGTACGAAACCAGTTATCGCTGGTGAATGACTGCGCGGTGATCTGCGGAGCGCGGTAGTAGCCGTCGAATACCGTGGGACCGGTGATCTGCAACTCGCCCGGCTTGCCGGCAACCAGAATCTCTTCGCCGGTATCCGGATTGATGATGCGAGTGCGAATGTGCACCGGCGGCGGTGAGGGCCATTGGATCTCGTCCCGCCCGAACCGCGGGAACCAGCGTGCACGATGCACGGGGTCGCTGGCGGTCTCGGCGTTGCTGATCAAAGACACGCCTTCGTTAGAACCGAAGTTGTTACAGATCTCGATACCGAAACGATCGCGATAGCCCGCGATCATCTCCGGATCGAGCGGTGCAGAGCCCGAGCCGATACAGCGCAGTGAAGAAAGATCGACCGTTGCTAACAACGCCTCGTTCTTCAGGAGCATGTTGAGCAGCGCCGGTGGCGCGATCGCATACTGCGGGCGCTCGATGGCGATTTGTTTGAGATAGGTGGGCAAGTCGAGTGGGTGGTGTAACACCAGCGTACCGCCGTTATGCATCCAGCTCATGAAGCAGCCGCCGATTGCGGCCATGTTGATGAGTGGGAACGGGTTCAGCAGTACCTCACCGGGTTGGATGCCCGCGCCGCGCAGATGCGCGAAGCTGATCGCGTACCAATGATTATGCGAACGCGGCACGCCCTTGGGTGTGCCCTCGGTGCCCGAGGTCCAGCAGATCGTGGCGATGTCGTCTGCATCGACTGCGGCGGCGTCGATGACGCTGCGCAGTTCCGCTGTCGACTGCGTATCGATGGTGGCGGCTTCGAAAGCCGTCGCGCCTTGCGGCGTTTCGGCTGTCGAGGTGGCGCTGCGCAGGCTCAATACCAGCAGCGAGATCCCTTCTTTGGCTAGATCTGCGCCTAGCGTCAGCGCGATCCCGATTTGCTCCGCACCTTTGAGCTGATCGATCGTGAGGATGGCTTTTGCATTCGTCAGTCGCACGATCTGCTCGAGTTCGTGGCGCCGAAACTGCATCGGCACCGGGCTCACGACGATTCCAAGACGCATGGCGGCGACGTAGAGCGCTGGATACTCGGCGATGTTGGGCAGTTGCGTGACGAGGACGTCGTCTTTGCCAAGGCCTAGGCGCGCGAGGCTCAATGAGTAGCCATCGGCGAGTGCAGCAGCGGCAGCGAAAGTGAGTCGTCGCGGCGGGCTGCCGACGAGATCCGCGCGATTCGGCGCATCGACAATGGCGAGACGATCGGGATGCGCCTGCACATTCGCATCGAACAGGTCGTGAATGCGGGTGTCACCCCACCAACCACGCGCACGATAGTCGCGGATTTTCTCTGCTGGAGTCGTACGCACCTCGAATCCCCCTTGGCTGGTGTGACGTCTCGCGCCAAAGTATAACTGTGGTCTAATTGTGAAAGCCACGAATGTCCGATTCAATGGAGGGGTTCATGAACAGACGCGATTGGTTGATGGCAGCGCCTGCTGCCGCAGCAGTCATCGGAGGTAGCGATGCAATGGGGGCGACAGGCATGAGCGCGACGACAGGTGTTCACTTCGAACGCGTAAAAACCTTGATCATGAGCTGGCGCCGCAAGGATCTGGCTGCGGTGCTCGACCTGTGTGCCGACGACATCGTCTGGTACTCACACGTGGGGAGCCCACCGATCGTCGGCAAGACGGCGATGCAGGCCTTCATGGAGAAGTTGTCGGAGGCTATGCCGGTCGTGCGCTGGCGAATCTTCCATTACGCCGAGAGCGGCGATCTCGTATTCACCGAAGGCGTCGATGATTTCACGGCGCCTGATGGAAAGAATGTGGCTATTCCGTACGCGGGTGTACTGCGCTTCCGCGATGGCAAGATCACCGAGTGGCGCGATTATTTCGATCGTGCCGCCTTCGATCGATTCAAAGCGGGCGAGAAACCCGCCGAGCACATGAGCGTGCTGATGAATCGACCCGCGCTGTTCTGAAGCGCTTCGGTACGGGGCGCTCAGCGCCCCGTGCTGATGGTGGTGGCGTGCAGCATTTTCGCCATACGCTTCTCGAGGCCCTTCGGGTCGAGCTGCAAGGCGGCGCGCACGTCGACGGCCATGCGGTCGGTGTCGAGTTCGTCGATGTTGCGCTCGGCAGCCCGTAAGCCAACGCGGGCGATATCCTCGGGTTTTTCTTTGGCGCCTTGCACGTGCGCCGCCATGCGCGTGTCGACCGATCCGACGATCAGCGCGGCGACGTGAGTTCCCTGACCTGCGAGCTCTGCTCGTGCCGAGGTCGACAGCATTCGCGCGGCTGCCTTCGAGGGCGAGTAGGCGCCCATGTTCGGTACCGCGACGATTGCAGCGGCCGAGAGGACGTTGATCACCGCACCACCGCCGTTGCGCGCAAGGGTCGGTGCGAAGGCGCGAATCAAGGCCAGCGGCCCGAAGAAGTTCACTTCCATTTCTTCGCGCGCGTGCGACATGTCTTTAGCGCCGATCAGCAGGTTGTTACTGAACAGCCCCGCATTGTTGATCAACAGATTCACGTCGGGGCAGAGAGCTGCTGCGGCAGCGATTTCAGCTGAATCGGTGACATCGAGCTCGATGGCAACACATCTTCCCGGAAACTCCTGCTCGAGATGCGCAGCCGAATGGCGATCGCGACTACCGACGTAGACCCGCGCTGCGCCTTTTTCGGCGAGCAGAACCCTGACGAATGCTTCGCCGATGCCGCGATTACCGCCGGTGACGAGAGCAACGCAATTTTCGAGATTCATGGGTTCATAGTTCCGGTTGTTGGTAAAGCCGATCGACATCGGCGGCGCGCCGCATCAGAGCGACGCGTTGGTTGATGGTGCCTTTGTCGGAGACTTCGTGGGCATCGACGCTCGGCGGCTCGCGCAGGATCGCAAAGCTCGTGATTCGCTCACTCGCACCGCGTCCGTTATTGAAGTTACGTAGTCGCGTGGCGATCTCCGCTTCGAGTGCCGCATCGACGACTGCTTTAGGCCACACCAAGATCGCCAGACGATCTCGGTTCTCGCCGCAGATGAGTAGGTCCGACACGAGCGGGGAGAGCGTCTCGATCAGCTGCGCGCGCAATCGTCCCGCCGATACCCAAGTGCCGCTCGAGAGTTTGAACTCTTCCGCAAGTCGCCCAGCGAACTTCAGGCCTTTGCCCAGATCATCCGGGTCATGTAACTGCGCGGCATCGCCGGTGCGATAGAAGCCTTCTTCGTCGAAGATTTTGCGATTGTCCTCGTCGCTCAGGCCGAGATAGCCCGGAGTGATCATCGGACCTTTGAGGCGAACTTCGTAGCGATCGGCGTTTGGCACGAGCTTGAGCGTGAGACCGGGCATTGGCAGACCGATGCCGACCTCTTCAGTCGGAAAGTAGATCGCCATACAACCCGATGAGGTCTCGGTCGCGCCATAGCCGGTCGTGAAGAAGATGCGCTCGCCGACGGTATCGACGGCCAGTTGCTGAAACCGATCGTAGAGCGCCTGTGGCAGACCCGCGCCGCCATACAACGCCAGGCGCAAGTTGCCGAAGAAGCGTCGACGCAGTTCGTCGTCTTTTTCGATGGCATCGGCGAGCATCGCGTAACCAAAGGGTACGTTGACGTAGAACTTGGGCGCGATTTCTTTGAGATTCTGCAACGATTCGTCGAAGGCGCCCGGCATGGGGCGACCGCCGTCGATATAGAGCGTGCCGCCGCTCGTGAGCGTGCCCATCTTGGTATAAGCGCCCGAGACGTGGTTCCAGGGCAACCAGTCGAGCATCACGTCATCCCAACCGGCTGTCGCGCCGAGCACTTGCTGACCTTGCGCGAGATTCGAGGCGAGCATGCGCTGCGTCTGGATCACGGCCTTCGGCAGACTCGTGCTGCCGGAGGTGAGCATGTAAAGGGTGGGCTCGTCCGGTTCGATGGCTTCGATCGACTCGGCGACAGCCGCAGTGATCGTGGTCGCGAGCACGTCGGCCGTTGCGAACGCCTCGCCGCTGCCGCCGAGGCGCGTGATCTCGCCGGGGTTGTCGGTAATGATCGCCGCATCGCCGAAGTCGACGTTCTCCAAGGCTTTTTTGTAGAGCGCCGTTTGCTCGGCAAATACGACCGCCGGCTTCACCAATTGGATGACATGCTTGAGCCGACCGTAGTCTCCGCCCATCAGGGCGTAGTTGACGCTGACCGGGCAAGCGGGAATGCGCGCCGCCATTGCGCCATATTTGATGACAGCGTGAGCGATGGAGTTGCCCGAGAGGATCAGGACCGAGCGGTTCCGATCGATACCCCGAGACAGCAACCAGGCGGCGAACGCCTGCGAGCGGGTGTTGATTTCGTCGTAGCTCGCGTGCGTCCAGGGTGAGTTCTTGCCGCCGCGACGCTCGGCCAGATACGTTTTTTGGGGATGACGGGCCGCTCGCTGAGCCAGCACTTTCGGTAAGTTGCTGAGATAACCGGCGAGCGGCAACTCGGGAGTGACGAGAATGCAGCCATCGGGGCGACGCTCGATACGCATCGCGGCGGACGGGAACAACGTTTTCTTGAACGGCGCGTTGGGGCGAGTCATTCGATCACCTCAAAAGCGTTCGTACGACGGGTCGGTCTCTCCCTTGATGCCCACGCGCATACCCGGCTGACCCGGGATGAACATGCCGCCGACCCAGCCCTCACGGGAAGGCGTGTCTCGGTTCCAGTCGAAAATGGTGCGTCGGTGGGCGATCTTCCATTCGCCTTGGCGTCTTTCGAAGCGGTCGATGAGGCGGCCACCCGTGAAGGTGTCGAAGCGTTCGCCGTTGATCTTCACGCGTGCGAGTGTGACGAGATAAGTCTCGACGTAAGCGAGATCGTCGCTGACGAAGTCGAAGTGGGTGTTGCCGAGCACATGCTGCATCGAATCCATCAAGCGAATGCGCGGAATGGCGCCATCCACATATTCATGTGCGTTACCCGTGTAGCGACCGCCATGCTCTTCGATGGCGTCGGGGTGGTAGCAACTTTTGAGCAGTGGGCCATCGCCGCGATCGACTCCGCGGGCGTATTTGGATAGCACCTCACGGATGGCTTCCTTGTCCAAAAGGCGCGCTAAGCGCGGATCGAGTTCGTTCATGCAGTGAGCCCCCTCACGGCGGGTATGATGACCCGCAACTTTCATTCCAAGACTGACAAGGAAACGCACCCATGGTCAAGGACTCTCGATGTGAAGGTCGTGTCGTCATCGTCACCGGCGCGGGCGCCGGACTCGGGCGTGCCTATGCGCTGCACCTTGCGAGTCTCGGTTGGCGCGTCGTCGTCAATAATCGAAACCGCTCCTCCAGTGCGGACGCGGTCGTCGCTGAAATTCGTGCAAGCGGTGGCGAGGCCGTCGCGCAATACGACGATGTGTGCAGTGAGGGCGCGGGCGCCCGAATGTTGCAGACCGCACTCGATACTTGGGGCCGCCTCGATGCACTCGTCAACAACGCCGGGGTCGATCAGCACGCGCCGTTTCACAAGATCAGTCTCGAGGATTTTCGACGGATCTTTGCCATCAACTTCGAGGGAACCGTAGCAATCACGCACGCGATCTACCCGCACCTGCGTGCACAAGGGGCAGGTCGCATCGTGGTATCGGTCTCGAGTGCCGGCTTGCATGGGCTGCACGGGCTCTCGGCGTATGCCGCATCCAAAGCGGCACTGATTGCCTTCATGCGCAGCCTCGCCGCCGAGGCCGCTCCGAAAGGCGTGCTTGTCTCGGCCATCGCCCCCTATGCCGCCACCCGCATGACCGACGCCCATTTGAATGACGAGCTGCGTGAGCAGATGTCCGTCGCGAGTGTGGCGCCGTTTCTCGCGGGCCTGATTCACCCCGAGGCGACCTCGCACGGTCAGACGTGGGTCGTGGGTGCGGGCTGGGCGCGCCGGGCCTCAAGTGTCGAGTGGGGTGAGGGCTACGCCGTGCCCATGACGTCGACGCCGATGACCACCCCACCTGACGATGTTGCGTCATTGCCACCACGAGAGTTCCCGGACGCATTGGCAGCCCACGCCGATTTTTTGGTTTGCGCGCAACAGGGCTTGCATCGGGTCGGCGGACGGGAGTAGCCTCGGCAGTGAAAGGTTCCGTTATGCAAGTCAGCGCAGTGGATTGATGTGATCTGCCGCACCGAGTTGCTCGAAGTACCTGCATCAAAATCGTCATATGGGGGACAACAGCATGACGCTTCGTAATCGCCGTTGGATTCGCTCAGGCACGACGCCTGTCGCAGCGGCTGTACTCGTGGCTTTGACAGCCACATCGACTCCTTCCTATTCACAAGGCCTCGAAGAAATCGTCGTGACGGCGCAGCGTCGTGAGACGGCGCTGCAAACCACGCCGATCGCGATCAGCGCCTACGGCGGCGAAGCATTGGCCGACGCCAAGGTGTTCTCGGCGGGCGATCTTGCTGCCACGGTGCCTGCCTTCTCCTTGACTGCCGGTACACCGCTCGATATCGAATTGAACATTCGCGGTATCACCAACACCCGCCTCGATTCACCTTCGTCGGATCCGTCGGTCGGTACCTTCGTCGACGGCATCTACATGGGCCGCACGGGCGACTTCAATTACGACTTCTACGATCTCGAGCGCGTCGAAGTGATTCGCGGCCCGCAAGGCGTGCTGCTCGGCAAGAACGTCGTCGGTGGTGCACTCAGCATCACGACCGCCAAGCCCAAGTTCGATCAGTCCGGTTCATTCACCGTCGGCTTCGGTAACTACAAGAGCCAATTCGTGAACGGCTACGTCACCGGCGGACTGAGCGACTCTGTGGCTGGACGCTTCTCGTTCCAATACCGAAATCGCGATGGATTCGGCTACGACAAGTTGCACGATCGCGATGTGGAAGATCTCTCGTCGTTGCAGATGCGCGGCCAGTTCCTCTACGACCCGGAAGGCTCGGATTGGACCGTTCGCGGTATTTTCGGGATGTACAACGACAGTTCGAACGGTATCAACGTTGTCGCCGTCGACGGCGGTACGCCGAGCTGCGAAACCAGCTATCTGCGCACCAACTGCACCCGCCCGTGGAGCAATCTGCGCGCCTATCTCGGCTTGACCGATCCGCGCGTGAACGTGGCTCAAAGCGTTCAGTACAAGGGTGATGCCACGCCGACCAACCAGTTCTTGCGGCGTAAGGGCCATCAAATCACCCTCGACGTGCAGCGTGATTTTGAAGGCTTTAGCTTCAACTCGCTCACGGGTTATACGAACGGTGAGAGCGCGCAGTTGTTCGACCAGACGGGCGCAGGCCCAGAGGCGCTCGCTTGGAGCGTGACCAACTGGCAGACCTACATTGGCTTCATCAACAACAAGTTCGGCACGCGCGCTGCGACGTCGAACAACGGTCAGTTCCTGTTCGCGCAGCCGGTAGCCGAAGCTGTCGATGCCACGCAGTTCAGCCAAGAGTTCCGTTTGACCTCGGCCAACGCCGACTCGAAGCTCGACTGGATCGTCGGTGCGTACTTCAAGAAGGACGAAATCGACAAGACCGACCGCTTCATCGGTGAAAACTTCCTCGGTGCTGTGCTGCCGGGTGGTAACAATCCGCTCTCCACGCTCTCGGGCGAGAACAAGTGGATCAACCAAGGTGAAATCGAGAACATGGCTGCGTTCGCGAGCCTCGGCTTCAAGGTCACCGAGACCGTGAAGATCAGCGCTGGTCTTCGCTACACGCAAGATAAGAAGTCGGGTGTTGTGCAGGGCATCGTCGTCGAGACGGGCGATCGCTTCAGCCCGAACGATCCGCGCCCGAACGTGACGATCGAGGGTCTCTGCCGTCGCCCGGACGGCTCCGTCGTCAGCCCGACTCCGGCCGCGTGCGCCGCGCCGAACAAGTGGGTGTATGAAGAAGGCAGTGGCTTCACGACGCCGTATGCAGCGAAGTGGAACAAGTCGACTCCGCAGGTCACGGTCGACTGGTCGCCGAGCGATAACACCTTCGTCTACGCGACGGTGGCCAAGGGCTTCAAGGGTGGCGGCTTCGACGACACGCCGGCCAATCCGGCGCAGGCGTCCACGCCGTTCGATCCTGAAGAGGCAACCAACTACGAAGTAGGCTTCAAGACCACGCTGCTCGATCGTCGCATGCGCTTGAATGCCTCGGTCTTCAAGATGGACTACAAGAATCTGCAGGTCACGCAGACGAACGCAGCCTGTCTTTGCAACCTGACCGACAACGCCGCGAGCGCCGACATCAAGGGCGTCGAGGCGGAGTTGGAGTTCCTCGCGACCGACGCGCTGCGTCTGTCGCTCGGCGGCTCCTACGTTGACACCGAGTACGTCGACTTCCTCGAATCGGCGATCAATCCGACGACCGGTACGCGTCTCGACAGCTCGGGCAACCAGCTGCAGCGTACGCCGGAGACGCAGTTGAGCGTCGGTCTCGACTACACGACTAGTGTAGGGTCGTATGCCGATGCGCTGAAGTTCAGCCTGAACTACAACTGGCAGAGCGAGCTCTTCTGGGCGACGGACAACATCGCCAAGGAGCCTTCGTACGGCCTGCTCGATGCGCGCATCCAGCTCGCACCGAAGGATGCCGACTGGTCGGTCTCGCTGTGGGGTAAGAACCTCTCGGATGAACTCTACCGCGTGAACATCATCTCGTTCTTCGGTGAGGAAGTGTCGCAGTTCGGTCCGCCGCGGACCTACGGCCTCGACATCGCCTGGAAGTTCTGATGATCTAAGTTAGAAGGCGGGGTGCTCAGAGATTGGGCACCCCGCCTTTTTCTTTGGGGCTGACTGTTTGAGTCCTCTGTTTGAGGTAGTTCATGACTGAAGTGACCGCCATCTGCCGCTTTTGTCACGCCACCTGTGGATTGGTCGCCACCCTCGAGGATGGGCGTATCACTAAGCTCGTTGGCGACCTCGAGAACCCGATGTACACGGGTTACAGCTGCATCAAGGGGCGCAACTACCATGAGTTCCATGCATCGCCTGATCGCATCCTGAAGC
>JALRHE010000060.1 GCA_023253235.1 Steroidobacteraceae bacterium | reverse complement strand
GACCATCAAGGCTGAGTCGACTGCCGTCAGCGTGCGATACGTGTCCTCGGAGAAATCCTCGTGACCGGGCGTATCGAGCAGATTGACGATGCAATCGTTGTACGGAAACTGCATCACCGACGAGGTGACCGAGATTCCGCGCTGCTGTTCGAGCCGCATCCAGTCGGAGGTTGCGTGCCTCGCGGCTTTGCGTCCCTTGACCGTGCCCGCAAGCTGGATCGCACCCCCGAACAGCAACAACTTTTCGGTGAGCGTGGTCTTGCCGGCGTCAGGGTGGGAGATGATCGCGAACGTACGACGCCGCGCGACTTCGTCGCTAAGTTTCATGGGCGATATTGTCGCCTATCGGGCCTGTAAAGACAGCCGCATCACGATCGCATCCTCGCGACCCTGTTCGGCCTGATAGTAACCACGCCGCAATCCGACCTGCTGTAAACCCAGCGACTCGTACAATCGAACGGCCGTCACGTTGCTCGGCCGCACCTCGAGGAACAGATCGTGAGCACCGCATGCTCGAGCCACGTCGAATAGATGTTCCATCATGCGACGGCCCAAACCGGCGAAGCGGTACTCAGGCCTGACACAGATGTTGAGGACATGCGCCTCGCCTGCACCGGTGCTCAGCACGGCATAGGCCGCGAACTGCTCGTCGACCTCCATGACGCGACAGTGATAGCCAGCGCGGATACAGTCGCGAAAAATCCCCTCGCTCCACGGGAAGGGATAACCGAGCCGCTCCGATTCGGCGACCTTCGGCACGTCGGCCTCGACCATGCGTCGAATGACGATATTCGCGTGAGCAGCGGCTCGCAGAGCCTCGCGTGGCAAGCTTGCCATCAGGCCTCCGCTGGCAACTCGGCAAACACCTGGCGCGCCAATTTCAAATCCTCCCAAGCCTTGCGCTTGTCACTCGGTGTTCGCAGCAGATACGCCGGATGATAAGTGACGATCACCGGAATCTGCCGTGGCCCGAAACGGTGCACCGTACCGCGAAGCTTCGCGAGGGTTGCCTCGGTACCGAGCAAACTCTGCGCCGCGACGCGACCGAACGCGAGCAGTATGCGAGGCGCGACCTGCTCGATCTGCTGATGCAGATACGACAAGCACTCGCGAATCTCCTCCGGGCGCGGATCACGATTCTCCGGCGGTCGGCATTTGAGAATATTGGCGATGAACACCGTCTCGCGCGGCAACTCGATGGCGCCGAGCATCGCATTGAGCAATTGCCCGGCAGCACCGACGAATGGCTCACCCTGACGGTCTTCGTCGGCACCGGGTGCTTCGCCGACGACCATCCACTTCGCCTTCGGATCACCCACCCCGAACACCGTCTGCTTACGCGAGCGATGCAACTCGCAACGTGTGCACTCGGCGACGCAGCGTTTCAGCTCACTCCAAGCATCCGCATCAGCCGCAGGCGCGGCTGACGACACGGCGGCGGGCGCGCTTGTCGGCGCAGCGCTCGGCTGCCGGACCATCCAACGATCGATGCCCAGAGCCTCGAGATAGGCGGCGCGACGCTGCGGATCGATCATGCTCCGACGGAACGTCGCAACTTACGCCACACCCACATCAAGGGCGCGAGCGACACGTAGCACGTGAACAGCAACAACAGCATCGGCGGCGGATTCGCCACGACCAGCGCCAGCGAGAGCGGCACGATGACGAAATAGAAGAACTTGACCCGAGCGTTCCAATCGATCTGTTTGATGCTCTGGTACGGAATCGCCGAAATCATCAGCACGCCAGCGATGGCACACACACCAAACGAGAGTGCGAGACCCGCCAGATCCGGCTCAAGCCATTCGCTGGAGAACCAGACGAACGCGGCGACGAGCCCGGCTGCAGAGGGACTCGGCAAACCCTCGAAATAGCGCTTATCGGCCGTCGCGGCACGCGCGTTGAATCGAGCCAGACGCAGCGCGGCACACACGGCATAGAAAAAGGAAGCGATCCAACCGAAACGTCCCCATCCGCTACCGTACTCGGCGATCGCTGCGACACCCCACGGGTAGGCGACCAACGCCGGTGCCACACCGAAGGAGACCATGTCGGCAAGGCTGTCGAACTCCTTGCCGAAAACACTCTCCGTGCGAGTCCATCGGGCGACACGGCCATCGAGACCGTCGAAGACCATCGCGGCGAAAATAGCCTGCCCGGCACGCGCAAAATCACCGTGGATCGCCGAGACAATGGCAAAAAAACCGCAAGCGAGACAGCCCGTGGTGAGGATGTTGGGGAGCAGGAAAACCCCTCGCCTAACCGGCGGTACAGGCTGTGGGGTGGATGTGGAGTCGGAATTCAAGGCTGGCCACAGCTCCGCGAAGATAAAAACCGCCTCATCATAGGGGTCGAAACCTTTCGGGACAATCTCCGCATCCGTAACATGGCGCACCTGAATCGTCACCCGAGTACCTGCCCTCCATGCGTTGGTCCCGATACCCCATCAATACCGTCAAGGAAACTCCCTCCGAAGCCGAGGTCGTCAGTCATCAACTGATGCTTCGAGCGGGGCTGATCCGCCGACTTGCCGCCGGAATCTACACCTGGACCCCCTTTGGTCTGCGCACGCTGCGCAAGGTCGAGAACATCATCCGTGAGGAGATGGATCACGCCGGCGCGCTCGAGGTGCTGATGCCGGCCGTGCAACCCGCGGAGCTATGGCAGGAATCGGGGCGCTGGGAGCAATACGGTCCGGAGCTGCTACGCCTGAAGGATCGCCACCAGCGCGACTTCGTCATCGGACCGACTCACGAAGAGGTCATCACCGACCTCGCTCGTCGCGAGCTGAAGAGCTATCGGCAGTTACCCGCGAATTTTTACCAAATTCAATTGAAGTTCCGCGACGAAATCCGCCCCCGCTTCGGTGTGATGCGTGGTCGCGAATTCATCATGAAGGATGCGTACTCGTTCCACGCGACGCAGGAATCGCTGCAGGAGGGCTATGACCTGATGCGCGATGCCTACAATCGCATGTTCACGCGCATGGGCCTCGAGTTCCGCCCTGTCAAAGCCGACACGGGCTCGATCGGCGGCACCGCCTCCGAAGAATTTCAGGTACTGGCTGACTCGGGCGAAGACGCCATCGCCGTCTCGGACGGTGCCGACAACTATGCGGCGAATCTCGAGCTCGCACCGGCGCTCGCACCATCGCGACCACGCCCGGCTGCTGCAGCGAATCTCACCAAGGTCGCCACGCCCCAAAAACGTACCATCGACGAAGTTGCCGCATTTTTGCAGGTCACTGCGCAGCAGTGCATCAAGTTGCTGCTCGTCGAATCGAACGACGGTGGTGTCATCGCCTTCGCGCTGCGCGGCGATCACGAACTCAACGCGATCAAGGCGCAAAAGTTACCCGGGGTCGCCAATCCACTGCGGATGGCCTCGCCTGAGGCCGTGTTGGCAGCCACGGGTTGCGAGCCGGGCTACATCGGGCCGATTGGACTGAAATGTCCGTTGTATGCGGATCACGCGGCGCTCGCCGTCGCGGACTTCGTCTGCGGTGCCAACGAAAGCGGACACCACTACAGCGGCGCCAATTGGGGGCGTGACCTGCCGGAGCCGACGGCCGCCGACCTGCGCAACGTGGTCGCCGGCGACCCGAGCCCAGGTGGCAACGGCACCCTGCGGATTCGCCGCGGCATCGAAGTCGGACATATCTTCCAGCTGGGTAAAAAGTACAGCGAA
>JALRHE010000428.1 GCA_023253235.1 Steroidobacteraceae bacterium | reverse complement strand
CACGCGGGTTGACCTCGATGATGTAGATCTCGCCATCCTGATAGGCCAGCTGCGTGTTCATCAGGCCGACCACGCCCAGCTCCTTTGCCAGCATGCTGACCTGCTCGCGAATGCGGTTCTGCACATCCATCGGCAGATTGTAGGGGGGCAGCGAACAGGCTGAATCGCCTGAGTGCACCCCGGCCTGCTCGATATGCTGCATGATCGCGCCCACGACGACCTGCTCGCCGTCGCTCACCAGATCGACATCGATCTCGATGGCGGAATTGAGGAAGTAGTCGAGCAGCACCGGGCTCTCATTGCCGACCTTGACCGACGTGCGCATGTAGCGGCGCAGTTCTTCTTCGTTGTAGACGATCTCCATGGCGCGACCACCCAGCACATAGGAAGGTCGCACCACCAGCGGATAGGTAATCTGGGCGGCGGCCGCGATGCTTTCGTCCACACTGCGCACGATGCAGTTCGGCGGCTGCTTGAGGCCGAGCTTGCGAATCAGCTGCTGGAAGCGCTCGCGGTCTTCGGCCAGATCAATCGCATCCGCCGACGTGCCGATGATGGGAACGCCGGCAGCTTCAAGACGCGTGGCAAGATTCAGCGGTGTCTGCCCGCCGAACTGCACGATCACACCCTGCGGGCGCTCGAGGGCGACGATCTCCATCACATCCTCGAAGGTCACCGGCTCAAAGAACAGACGGTCAGAAATATTGTAGTCAGTGGACACTGTCTCGGGGTTGCAATTCACCATGATGGTCTCGTACCCATCCTCGCGCATCGCGAGTGCCGCGTGCACGCAGCAGTAGTCGAACTCGATGCCCTGGCCGATGCGGTTCGGACCACCACCCAGCACCATGATCTTCTTGCGATCCGACGGCAGCGCTTCGCACTCTTCCTCGTAGGTCGAGTACATGTAGGCCGTGGCCGAGGCGAACTCGGCCGCACAGGTATCCACGCGCTTGTAGACTGGTCGTACGTTCAGCGCATGGCGATGACGCTGCACGCTCAGCTCGGGCACCTTCAGCAGCGCTGCGATGCGCGAATCGGAGAAACCCTTCTGCTTCAGACGGAACAGGGTGTCGCGATCGATGCCTTCGAGAGTCATCGCAGCGATGCGCGACTCTTCCTGGATGATGTCCTCGATCTGCACGAGGAACCATGGATCGACACCGGTGAGTTCCGACACGGTCTCCACACTCCAGCCCTGACGGAAGGCATCCCCGATGTACCAGATGCGCTCGCCGCCCGCGTCCATCAATTCGCGCTTGAGGATATCCATGGCATCGCTCAGGCCCGTGTCGAGCACAGGGTCGAAACCTGACACTCCGACTTCCAGACCGCGCAGGGCTTTCTGCACTGATTCCTGGAAGGTGCGCCCGATGGCCATGACTTCGCCCACGGATTTCATCTGCGTGGTGATGCGGTCATTGGTCTCGGGGAATTTCTCGAAGGTGAAGCGCGGGATCTTGGTCACGACATAATCGATGCTCGGCTCGAAAGACGCCGGGGTGGCACCGCCGGTGATCTCGTTGCGCAGTTCATCGAGGGTGTAACCCACGGCCAGCTTCGCAGCGACGCGTGCGATGGGGAAGCCTGTCGCCTTGGAGGCCAGAGCAGAGGAGCGCGACACGCGCGGATTCATCTCGATGATGACCAGACGACCCGTGCGCGGACACATGCCGAACTGCACGTTGGAACCGCCGGTTTCCACGCCGATCTCGCGCAGCACCGCGATGGCGGCATTGCGCAGGATCTGATACTCCTTGTCGGTCAGGGTCTGCGAAGGGGCAACGGTTATGGAATCGCCGGTATGCACGCCCATCGCATCGAAGTTCTCGATGGTGCAGACGATGATGCAGTTGTCGTTGCGATCACGCACGACTTCCAGCTCGTATTCCTTCCAGCCGATGAGCGACTCGTCGATCAGCAGCTCCTTGATGGGCGAGAGCTCGAGACCGCGCGTGCATATCTCGATGAACTCTTCCTTGTTGTAGGCGATGCCGCCGCCGCTGCCGCCCAACGTGAACGAGGGTCGGATGATGCAGGGGAAGCCGACCATGTCGAGCGCAGCGAAGGCCTCTTCCATGTTGTGTGCCATGCCGTGGGCGGGTGTCTCCAGCCCGATGGACTTCATGGCGCGGTCGAACAGTTCGCGATTCTCCGCCTTGTCGATGGCTTCGCAGCTCGCGCCAATCAGCTCGACACCGTACTTTTCCAGCACGCCGTTGCGCTGCAGGTCGAGCGCGCAGTTGAGTGCTGTCTGGCCGCCCATCGTCGGCAGGATCGCATCGGGGCGCTCGCGGGCGATGATCTTCTCGACGATCCGCCAGGTCACCGGCTCGATGTAGGTGGCATCGGCCATCGCGGGGTCGGTCATGATGGTCGCCGGGTTGGAGTTGACCAGAATGACCCGGTACCCCTCTTCCCGCAGCGCCTGACAGGCCTGGGCACCGGAGTAGTCGAATTCGCAGGCCTG
>JALRHE010000388.1 GCA_023253235.1 Steroidobacteraceae bacterium | reverse complement strand
CCTTCTGGCGATACACGGCATTGGCATCGATGTTGATCTTGGCGTCGAGCGCCAGCAGATCGCCGCTCTTCGTGACGATCAGCGGGTTCACTTCGACGAGAGCCGCGTCCTTCTCGAGATAGAGCTGATACAGCGCCATCGCGATTTTCTGGAACTGGGCGATCTGATCGCCTTTGAAACCGAGGGCGAACGCCATGCGACGGCACTGGTTCGGCTGCAAGCCCGCAGCCGGGTGAATGTTGACCGTCGTGATCTTCTCGGGCGAGTGCGCCGCGACTTCTTCGATGTCCATACCGCCAGCGGCCGAGCCCACCATGGCGATGTGGCCCTTCTCACGGTTGAGCGTCAGTGAGAGATAGATCTCGCGCTCGATCGCCGAGCCCGTTTCGACGTAGACCTTGCCGACCGGCAAGCCTTCGGGACCAGTCTGCTTGGTCGCCAGACGCGTGCCGAGCATCGCTGCCGCCGCTGCACGAACCGAGGCGGTGTCCTTGGCGAGTTTCACGCCACCGGCCTTGCCGCGTCCGCCCGCGTGAACCTGAGCTTTGACCACCCAGATCGAACCACCGAGCGCCTCGGCTGCCGCCACCGCCTCATCGGGCGTCGAGGCGATGCGACCCGCTGGAACGGGTATGCCGTAAGCAGAAAAAACTTCCTTGGCCTGATATTCGTGCAGATTCACCGGGACCCCCCTCTGGCACTGGACTAAACTCGCATTTTCACGGAAACGGGTGCCCGAGGGAACCTTCCGAGGGAGAAATGTCGCGATGATCGAAATGCTGATCGACTGGAGCCGCTACGGCCTGACGGAGACCATCGTGGTCGCCGCGCTTGGCGGCCTGCTGATCGGCAGTTTCCTCAATACTGTCATCCACCGATTGCCGAAAATGCTCGAGCGCGACTGGCAAGCGCAGTGCGAAGAGCTGGCAGGGCGAGCGCCCGCAGAGCAGCCGCGTTTCGATTTGGCGAGCCCGGCATCGCATTGTCCGGCCTGCCAAGCGCCGATTCGCATCCATCACCTCGTCCCCGTGCTGTCGTGGCTATGGCTGCGGGGGCGCTGCGCCGATTGCGGTAGTGCGATTCCGTGGCGCTATCCTGCAACCGAATTGCTCACCGCGCTGGCCTTTGCGATCGTCGCCTGGCGCTTCGGACCCGGTTGGCCACTGCTCGCCGCGCTCGTGATCACCGCCTGCCTGTTGGCGCTCGCGCTCATCGATTTCGATACGCACTATCTGCCCGACCAATTGACTCTGCCTTTGATGTGGCTCGGCCTGCTCGCGAGTCTCGTGCCGCTCGGTGATCTCGATGCGCGCTTCGCCGCCGACCCCGCCGATGCCATCGTGGGCGCGGCTCTCGGTTACCTCGCACTGTGGAGCGTCTACTGGCTGTTCAAGTTACTCACCCGCAAGGAAGGCATGGGCTACGGCGATTTCAAATTGCTCGCAGCGCTCGGCGCCTGGCTCGGCACCTCCATGCTGCTGCCGATCGTGCTCGCAGCCTCGGTCGCAGGTTCGATTGTGGGAATCGTGTTGATTCTGGTCTTCAGACACTCGCGTCATCAGCCCATCGCCTTTGGGCCCTATCTGGCGATGGCCGGCTGGCTCGCCCTGCTGTTTGGCGACTACCTGCGGTGAGGCGCTGACGTGATCCGAGTCGCACTCACCGGCGGTATCGCGAGCGGCAAATCGGCCGTCGCTGCGTTGTTCGAAGCGCGAGGCGTTCCGGTGGTCGACAGCGATGCCATCGCGCGCGAGATCGTCGCGCCCGGCAGTCCCGCACTCGAGGCCATTCGGCGGCGTTTCGGTGAAGGCATTCTGCAAGGCGACGGCACGCTCGATCGGCGAGCCCTTCGCGAGCAAGTCTTCGCGGACCCGGTCGCTCGGCGTGATCTCGAGGCCATCACGCATCCGGCGATCCGAGCCCGAATGCAGGAGTGGTCGCAGTCCGTGACGGGTCCCTACCAGATCCATATGATTCCGTTGCTCGTCGAGAGCGGCGGCCGCCGCGATTTCGATCGAGTGCTCGTCGTGGATTGCCCGGAAGAGCTGCAAATCCAGCGCGTCATGCAACGCGACGGGGTGGATGCGAACTCGGCCCGCAACATTCTGGCTGCGCAAGCCTCGCGCGCCGCACGACTCGCCATCGCCGATGATGTCATCGTGAACGATGGCGACCGGGACAAGCTGTCCCACGACGTCGACGCCCTGCACCAGCGTTATCTGCAACTTTCGGTTTACGCGGCCAAAGCGGCTCGGTCACAATAGGCTGATGACCGAGCAGGCCGCGGAGGGAGCGGCGCCGTTGCCACCTTTGGGTGCGGCGGAGCCGTTGGTGTTCGAACAACCGCTCAGCGAGCGGATGCGCGCCTATTTGCGCATCGACTTCCTCTATAACCAGGCCGTCTATCACGCCAACTCCAAGAGCCAGTGGGGCAGCCGAGCCGCCATCGGCAGCATGCTCGATATTCTCGCGATCATCACGCGCGCCGATACGCGTGCCGATGTACTCAAAGAACTCGAGCGACAGATCGGCCTGCTGACCGAGTTCCAGCGCCGACCGGGCGTCGATGTCGAGCGACTGCAAACGCTCGTCGCCAATCTGCAGCGACTGCGCACCGAGCTGCTCGGTGCCGGCTCTGCCTACTTGCAACCGCTGCGCGACTCACCGTTCCTCGCCGCCGTGCGGCATCGCAGCACGATTCCAGGCGGCACCTGCGACTTCGATCTGCCGGATTTCTTTTACTGGCTCAACCAATCGAGCGAGGTGCGCGAACGCACCCTCTCGGAGTGGCTCGCTCTGTTGCGCCCCTTGTGCGACGCCATCGCCGAACTGCTGTGGCTGACGCGTCAGGGCGGCCGTGCTCGCATTGAAACCGCGGTCAACGGTGTGTTTCACGTGACGTTCGAGCGTAACAACCCGGTGCAGTTGCTGCGGGTCGCGGTCGATCCGTCGCTCGGTATCTACCCCGAGATCAGTGGCAGCCACTATCGCGCCAGCGTGCGCTTCGTATCGTGGCAGGGCCAGAACGAGCGAGCGCGCCAAGTCGAGAGTGAAGTTCCGTTCGAACTCGTCTGCTGCGGTTGACGAGGCGCGCTGATGTTGAAGCTCTACGATAACGCCTTCGCGCCGAGCCCGCGTCGCGTGCGCATGTTCCTCGCCGAGAAGCGGTTACCGTTCGAAACCGTTTCAGTCGATATCGCGGCCGGTGAGACAGGCTCAGCGGATTTTCTGGCGGTGAATCCACTCGGCGAATTGCCGGTGTTGGAGCTCGACGATGGCACACGGCTACGCGAATCGCTCGCCATCTGTCGCTATCTCGAATCGATGCAGCCTGAGCCCGCCCTACTCGGTCGCAACGATCGGGAGCGCGCCGACATCGAATCGATCGTGCTGCAACTGATGTTTCGCGTTTACGTACCGACGACGCACGCCTTCCGCCACACCCACAAATTCTGGGCCGGGCGCGTCGTGCAAATCCCAGAGTACGGTGCTCTCGCGCGAGAGAACGTACTCACCGAATGGCAGCGACTCGATCGCGAATTGGCGAACCGTGAGTTCCTAGCAGGCGATCGATTCAGTTTCGCCGATATCGTCGGCTACACCACGCTCGAGTTCGGCAAGCCCTCGGGGATTCGCCTGCAGGAAGGCCAAGATCATTTGCGACGGTGGCACGCGGCGATCGCCGCTAGACCCAGTGCCAAAGCGTGATCTGACGATCGCCGATGGAAGCACCTTTCTGGCACGAACGCTGGGCGAAGCATGAAATCGGCTTCCACATGCCAAAGCCTCACGCGGCACTCGAGCGCTACTGGAGTTCGCTGAACCTCGCCGCAGGTAGTCGCGTCTTCGTGCCCTTGGCGGGCAAGAGCCTCGACCTCGTGTGGTTCGCGCGCGCCGGCCAGCAGGTCGTCGGCATCGAACTATCGCCAGTCGCGGTTGATGAGTTTCGGGTGGAGCATCCGGGTGAAAGCGCTATCGACCTGCGCTGCGGCGATTTCTTTGACCTAACGCCGGACACACTAGGCCCGGTCG
>JALRHE010000196.1 GCA_023253235.1 Steroidobacteraceae bacterium | reverse complement strand
GAGTCGTGATTCCGCCACGACCCTTGCCCTTCGATCCGGACCTGCACGCCATGCAGGTGATCGGTCCAGCGGGCGAGTTGATCTACTTTACCTCCCTGCCGACTCACAAAGCCTTGCTCGATCTTCGTCCGGCAGCGCGACGAGTCGACGAGCCCTTCATCGCGATCCTAGGTGGTCCCGACATCGAAGCCATGCTCGGCTTCTATAGGACACGACTTTCGACCCCGACGCTGCCGCCGTCTCCCGTCAACGTGCGCATCATCAACGACGAGTTTGCGCTTGGCGACGACGCGCGCGTGCCGCTGGGTATCGTCAAACTTCCGAGATTTCACCTGATTGAGGTCGACGAACATCCGAGCGCATCGCAACCACGCCCGCGGCGTGAGGGCGAGTTGCCACCCGGTATCGCGATGGTGAGCTTCGACGTCGGAGGAATTCGATCCCCCGATCGAGTTCAGGTCGTACTCGGTGCCGCCGGCGAATGGCTCGAGTTGCCCGCACCGAATTGACCAAAGCCAACGGAACACGGCACATCGGCCACCAACCGCGAGTCGAGAAACTCCCACCACTCGCCCTGACTCACGCGGGTGCGCTCCCAGTCCGCATCCTTCTTCAGCGTTGCGAGGCCCGCTCGATACCGACCGTAGTCGGCCTCGGAATCGAAAGCAGCCCAACACTCCAGCGTGTAGATCTCACCGATGACTGTGACGAACCAACGCACGCCCCGCACCATGGGTAAGTCTCGGTAAAACCAACTTTCGCGCTGCTCCAGCCACTTCCAGAAACCGGGCATGTCTTGTTGGGCACGAGGACTGAGGCGCATCCGGTAGACGAGATAAATCATCGCTGCTCCGTGTGTAGGCAATAAATCAAGATCACTCAAGTAGGCATGAGTCTACCAGCGCGTTACAGTGGTACTCATTGGCAGTGGGGGGATCAGCCATGACCGAGCACCGTTTCGATGGTTGGCGCATCGTGTTGGCCGCGACCGTGGGCCTCGCCTGTGGCATCGCCACGCTCGGCGCTTCCACGTTCAGCATCTTCGTCGGCCCGATCCGACTGGAAACAGGCTGGTCACAGAGCGCCGCGTTTGCTGCGCTCATCGCCGTCACGTTCACGGCTGCGCTGATGTCGCCGTTGATGGGCGCCATCGTCGATCGCTTCGGTGCCAAGCGGGTCATTCTCGTCGGCTTTGTTTGCGAGATCGTCATCTTCGCCTCATTCGCGCTCCAGGGCCCCGATATTTGGAGTTTCTACCTCCGCTACTTTCTGCTGTCGGCGTTCGCGCTCGGCACGACGCACGTCGCGTTCGCCAGAGTCATCACACTCTGGTTCGATCGTCGCCGTGGTCTTGCCCTTGGCATCGCGCTGTCCGGCGTTGGCATCGGCGGTTTCATATGGCCCCTGTTCGTTCAGGCGATGATCGAGGCCTACGGTTGGCGGATGGCATACGTGCTGCTCGCGATCGCCATCGGCGTCATCGCATTGCCTACGATCGGCTGGCTGCTGCGCGATGATCCGGCGAGCCTCGGCCAAAGACCCGACGGCGATATCGACAAATCGAGCATCGGCACGACGGCTCAGCCAGTGACTGGAATCACGCTCGCAGCGGCGGTTCGATCGCGAACTTTCTGGATCATCCTGCTGACGTTTTTCGTCATCGGCTTCGACTGCGGCGACCACATCAGGATCACCGGCAAGATAGGCTGCAACAGTATCGGCTGAAAAGACGGCGGCATTACTGACTGCCGTTTTCTGTTGTAAAGCGGCAAGGTAATCATTGAGGGCTTTGAGAGCGCGCTTCCAAGCATCGGCGGCCTCATCTCCTGGCGTTGCCCAACTCTTGCTTAGATTTTTTTGAAGAGCAGTTCCATCAGAGACAGTCTTGGCATAGGCAACGACCTCGGCGCGGGTCATTCCCC
>JALRHE010000103.1 GCA_023253235.1 Steroidobacteraceae bacterium | reverse complement strand
TGTAGGCGTAGACATGGAAGAGGCAGAGCGTATTGGTTTAATTAAGATTGATGCTTTGGGTCTAAAAACTTTGTCAGTGAGCGTGAGAACGTAGACGAAGATATTTGTGCGATGGGACGCGGCGTCCACACGGTCGAGGTTGATTTGATGCAACCGCTAGATCCCGACAAAAAGCCAGCAGTACATCAGACCCCACTCAATCATATCGGTCTTTGGATTGACGATCTGCCCAAGGCGGTCGAATGGCTAACCAGTCGGGGCGTGCGTTTTGCACCGGGTGGTATTCGCAAGGGCGCCGCCGGTCACGACATTTGTTTCTTGCACCCGAAATCGAACGAGGAGTTCCCAATCGCCGGTGAAGGCGTGTTGATCGAACTCGTTCAAGCCCCACCCGAGGTCGTTGCCGCTCTGCGCTGAATCGCGACGATCAGCGTTCCCGGTCCGCCGTGTACGCCGACGGCGGGACTCATGTCTGTCACTTCGATCCACTCGATGTGGTTTGGATCAAATAGTCGCAGGAGATCTGCTTTCAGAAGTTGCGCTTCGCTAGGCTGGTCGCCATGACCCACTAGCAGTCGCAGCTTCTCACCCGCTCCGACCGATCCCACTTGCTTGACGACGTGTTTGGCAAAGCGCTGACGTAGATTCAGTTTGCCGATCAGTCCGCTGCCTGCTGCGATGCGCCCATCGGGATGGGTATGCAGGATGACGTTGAGACGCAGCCATTTGGCGATGGTCCCGACGATGGCGGGAACTCGACCGCCACGAACGGCAAACTTGATATCTTTGAGTAGTGCGAACGTCCGAGTGCATTCGAGGGCCTCGCGGGCTGCGGCCGCGACAGCCTCCAGATCACCTCCGATTTCTGCCGCTTCCGCTGCGGCGATAGTGATGAGTCCTTGGCCAACGGAGGCGTTGCGACTGTCGATTGCTCGAATCGGCTTGCCTTCTGGCGATACGCGATCGGCCGCTTTCATCGCAGCATCCCAAGTTCCGCTATGACGTGCTGTCAGGTTCACCGACACGACACCCTGATAGTGCGATGCCAAAAACTCGAACATTCGGCGGAAATCACCAGGCGGCGGCTGAGAGGTTTTCGGATGTGACGGATTTACAGCAAGCTCTCGGTAGAACTCGCTCGGCGTCATGCTGACTTTATCGAGATATGAACGCGCGCCGAACTGAATTCGTACCGGCACCATCATGATGCCGAGTCGATCGATGAATGAGTCGGGTATGTCAGAGCCCGAGTCGGTCACGATAGCGATTTTCTGGGTTCGTTTGTGATGCGCGGCTGATTGCTGGAGCTGCATATCATCGGCTTTCTGCGCCGATACGACACCGTAGTTTGCCGCCAGACGAAAAACGTCATCAGGCGTGTTGGTGTGAATATGGATCCGCGCTTTTTGCTTGTTACCGCTGATCACGAGGCTTGCGCCTCTTTCGGCAAACTGTTCCCGAAGTTGGCGAAGATCGAGTTGGCTGTCGGCACCCGTCGTGACCAGACATTCGGTGCAATAACGAAAATCCTGATCGACAGCGACGTTACCGGTATCCGCCATCGACTCGTCACCAACGTGCAAAGGTGCGACCACCGGGCCCACCTCACCCGTTTCTAGAAAACGCCGCATCCCTTCGAGCACTTCGACGAAGCCGAGTGCACCCGCATCGACGACGTTCGCGATGCGTAACTCATCCAATTGAGAGCGAGTGGCTTCGAGACTGGTGCGAACACGAATCAATGCTTCAGAGAACAGCTCGCCGAAGTTTTGCGACTGACTAAGCGTGGCTTCAGATGCTTGAGCGAATTCGCGTAGCACCGTCAGAATCGTGCCTTCGCGTGGCTGACTTAGTGCATCGCGTGCGTAAACCGACCCTTTGTTGACGGCAGAAACAAATTCGCGACGACCGAGTCGGGCGAGATGACCTGCGCCATCGCCCAGACCCAATAAAAATTGCGCCAGGATCGCGCCCGAATTACCACGGGCACCATCAAGTGCGGCGTCGGCAGCCCGCACTAGCAGGGTGCCGGCATGGGGTTCGGGTGCGCGATCGAGCGCCGCGAGTACGGCGCTCAACGTCATCGACATATTCGTGCCCGTATCGCCATCCGGCACGGGAAATACGTTGATCTTGTTGATATGGTCGGTGCGCTCGAACAGGCGGTATATTCCGGCGCGCAGCGCGTTCGCCAGTTGTAGCCCGTCTAGTTCATCGATAGCCATCATCGATCCTCGATCGAAACGGCAAACGAGGAGTTACCGTAAGACAAGACGACTCCTTCGGGTGTGATGGACATAACTTGGAGTCCATCACGACTCGTCTCACCTTCACGCAGGCGTTCACCATTCAGCAGTACGAAGCGCTTGGTCGGATCGGCGTCGAAGACATGAAGATTCAGTGTTGCGGGCGGCAGATTTGCACCGACCGCGAGCTGTTGATCACGAGTCGGCACGGCATTTAGCGACCGAGCCGGTGTCATCACGGTTGCGCTTTGTGGCGGCGTGTTCGGTATGGGCATGTTTTGTGCGGGCATGCTCTGCACTGGCGCAGAATCTGCGGCATTCGACTCTGCGACCGAGGGAGTGGTCATCGTGATTGTTTCTGTCGGCAAGGCGACAACGGCCGGGGCCGCTGTTACTCCCGGTGTTTCAGCTGGAGGCCTCAACAGTACGACCGCCAGAACCACAAGGTTGACGGCTAGTAGTCCAAGCAGCGCCCAGACCCATGTCGGCGTACCACCGCTCGAGCGCGGCAAAGCCGTTGGCAGCGTCGACGGATTTTGTTGACGAAGCCGCTCTTCTTCAGATTTTTTCAGCGCATCGAGAATGAAAGACATGCGTATACGGCCGCGGAAATCCGCGGTGTCCCCCTTTCCAGATGCGAGTATTGCATGGTCCGAGGCTGCGCGGCATAGTCGCGCGCATCGTGCCTACCGACGATTCATCCTGGCTCGCGGTCTCCCCCGGTTCCCTGCACTCTGTTTCAGCGGTTATTCCAGCTGAGAGCTGTAGTTTGTGGTTGACCGAGCTTGATCAATGGGCAGACTCCGCTCGAGATTCGAAGGATTGTCTGGATCAACTCGATTGGGATAGGGCGGCGCGCAAGCCTGAGGGACGGGTCAGGGAGCGGTTCATCAGTTCCCGCGTGGTATTGCGCCGCATATTGGGCGCGCTGCTTCGCGTGCAACCTGCGATCCTGCGCTTCCGGATCGACGAGCACGGTAAACCGACCTTGGTGACTCCTCATCAGCGTTGCCACTTCAATTTGAGTCATAGCGACAACGTCTTGCTCGTCGGTACGAGTTTGAGCGTGCGCATCGGCGTGGATATCGAAGTTCCTCGATCTGTACCAAGAGCGCAGCAGCTGTCGACACGCGTCTTCACGACGGACGAGCGGCTACTGCTGAGTCAAGCAAGTGAGATATCCGAGGCGGCACGTGATGAGGCGTTCCTGCGGATATGGACGCGTAAGGAGGCTTATCTCAAGTGTCGTGGTGATGGATTCACCACGCCCGCGCGTGATTACGCAGTTGGGTTAGACGGGTCGATGCGGTTGGATGATCTCGAGATCCGAAGTCTTGATCTGCCATCTCCCGGATATGCCGCGCTGGCGAGCGCTGCACCGATCAGTCACGTTCGCCAGTATCGACTGTGTCGCGACGATACCATCTGATCACGGCGGGGCTGATCTCTCTCCTGATTCTCGCAGGGGGCCTGCTATCTGAGTCAACCCGTGAGATGTTGCGCTGGTCCCGCGAGGCGCCCGCTATCGAGTGGCTATGGCGTAGTTGGTGTGCTCACTGGGTACATCTCGATCTAAATCATGCCTTGCTGAATGCCGCTGGTTTTCTGTTGGTTGCTGCTTGGTTGTCTACGTCCCTCACGATGATTGGCTGGATGATCGTTGCCGTAGCCGCGATCGTCTCGATCGATCTTGGGTTATGGTGGCTGACCCACTTTGAGTGGTACGTTGGTGCCTCGGCACTGATTCATGCCTTGGCGGCGGCCGGTATCACCGTAAAAGTACTCGATGGTGAGCGCTTCGCGCGCTGGGCCGCTCTCGCGGGCATTCTGAAGCTGATTTTCGAGCAGTTTTCGGCGCCGATTTTGCTGGTCGGTGGTGCGACGGTTGTGACCGACGCACATGTGTTTGGCGTCGTCGCTGGTGTGCTTTGCGGATTAGTCTTCGCGTCGACGGGATGGTGTCGATCGCGAACCGTCACCCTGTCTTAGCAGGCCGCTTGCACGAGCGACAGCGGCGCCACCAAACTTTTGTCGGATAGCATCGACCGCACTGTCTATTGCAGCGGTCGTTTTATCTGCTTGCGAAAAAAGATCCGGTTGGTCATCGAGACCGAATTCGGACGTGACAACACCCAGTAGCCTAACTTTAGTGCGGGGTTTTTCGCGCAAAAACGCACGCAATAATTCATCGGCCGTCATCAGGATGATACGGGTTTCATCCGTGGCCGAAGCCAAAGTCTTCTGACGACTGAAGGTGACAAAGTCGGCGCGCCGAATCTTGATACCGACGCAGCGAGCGCGAAGCCCCTTTCGGCGCAGCCGGCTGCTCACCTTGTCGCTAAGAGCGCTGATCTCAGCCAACATTTGTCTCTCGTCTACGAGGTCCGTGGCGTAGGTTTGCTCGTTACTCACCGATTTCTCGTCATGCTCCGGCTCGACCGCGCGATCATCGATTCCGCAAGCGCGGGCTCGCCAATGCAGGGCGTGCCGTCCGAACCATCGCTCCATTTGGCCATCTGATGCCTTTTGGAGATCGCCGATGGTCTTGACGCCGACTGCGAGTAGTTCGTCCCCCTTCTTGCGTCCAAGTCCAGGCAGCCGTTTGATGGAGAGTGGTGCGAGCGTTTCGACAACTCGATCCGGCGCGACAACTGTGAGCCCATCGGGCTTGTCGAGATCGGATGCGATTTTCGCCACCAGCTTATTCGGTGCGACGCCGACCGAAGCATTGAGGCCGGTGCGCTCACGTATCAAGTGTTTGATTTCTCGTGCAATCGAGATGGCATCGCCCTTCAGTGCCAGACTTGCCGTGACATCGAGGTAAGCTTCATCGAGCGACAGACCTTCGACCAAGGGCGTGAACTCGTGGAAAACGTCGAATATCTGCGCCGAAACTTCTGCGTATCTCGCCATACGCGGCCGCACACAAACCGCGTCGGGGCATAGCTGCAAAGCGCGACTCACAGGCATGGCAGAGCGCACGCCGAATGCTCGCACCTCGTAGCTTGCGGCAGCGACAACGCCTCGACCGCTTGTACCGCCGACGATCAACGGTTTGCCACGCAACTCCGGATGATCTCGCTGCTCGACTGACGCGTAGAACGCATCCATATCGACATGCAAAATGACCCGGAGCGGACGGGACATCTTTCAGCCGGCGAGGAACGAAGCAAAGCCAGTCACTATCAGCGTTATTGTTGCAAGGACGCTGTACAGAAACCCAAGGCCGATGAAGAGAGCCCAGGTTTTTCCGATCGGCTTTTCGTAAACAATTCGCAGCGCACGCCAGCAGTACCACACGAGATAGACGACGAGCGCCGTACTGAACCAGCCACCTACACTCGCCGGCAAAACAAAACCCGACAAGGTGTCGAGTATCAGGGCAGCGAAGATGGCGCTATGGTTGTGTACCAGAAAGAGCAGGTGCTCAACATATAGACGACGTGGGTGCCAAAAAAACAGCATCATCAACCCTGCAAACGCAGGTAGAAGGACAAACATCGCCTTCGGCACATTGCGCTGAAAGCTTGCAACCAAGCGCGCACCGTTATCCGTTTTCAATTGTGCGCATGCCGCACGAAATCGAGGCTCTACGAAATTTGCAAACGGGCCGTTGTAATCCACTTCGCAAATTTGACTATCGGAGTCGATCTCAATGGGGTTCTGTGCGCTCTTGTCATTATCGGGTAGCGACGCCAGTAGGAAAAACACGACACTGATGATCAGGTAAAGCCGGATCGGCGGCAGATAGGAGTTGCGTCGCCCAGCGAAGTACTCGCGAGTGAGAAGACCCGGTTTTCTCAATAAATAACGCAGCGTGATCCACAGACGGGAATCGGCATGCGTGAGTGTCTCAACCGTCTCTTCCAGTAGGTGTGCGACAGTCGGCGGCTTGGACACATGTCGCTGCCCGCAACTGGCGCAAAATGCACCAGTCAGCGGGGCACTGCAGTTCAGACAGTTCACGACACGACGTCGTGTTCGTCCATATTCAGCGACACGCGTACGCGGGGTTGAGACTGGGTGCCAAGTTCATCTGGCGCAAAATCATCGACGTGGATCAGGCCCATGACTTTGCGATCGTAGGCGCGCAGCCAAACCGCTTCGTCGGCGTTGATGATGCCGATCGCTTGTGCTTCGAGAATTTGTCCCGGCAGATCCAAGGCGTGAATACGGCCCGTCTTCACGCCCTCGACGCGAATGCGCTTCTCGAGACTCTCGGCACGCTCAGCCATCTCGAGAACTTCCTGCAGCAAGCCGAGAGCATTACCTTGTTCAATTCGTCGGTAAACCGGATAGCAGAGACGATCTCGAGTGTCGGTCGGTGACGTGACGAGTGCGGCGAGTTTGCGACCGAGCCGATCGTCGGGAGCCGAATACTGCAAGCCGCGCGGGAAAATCAAAAAGCGCATCGCGGCAGCCAAGAATCTATTCGGGAAGTTTCTCAGGAAACCGTGCAGTTGCTCTTGAGCTTGATAGAGCAAGTGACGGCATGCCCATTCGACGATGGGCAGGTCTTCTTGGCGACGGCCCTGATTCTCGTAGTGCTTCAAGACCATCGAGGCAAGATACATATACGACAGTACATCGCCGAGCCGAGCCGAGAGATTTTCCTTTTTCTTGAGATAGCCGCCTAAAGACAACATGGCAACGTCTACCGCGAAAGCGAAGCTCGCGGAAAAACGTACGATATGCTGATAGTAGCGTGTCGCGGGGCCGACCTCGGGCGCTGCCGTAAAGCGCGCGTTGGTTAAGGCCATCACAAAAGATCTGACGGCGTTACTCAAGGTAAAGCCGACGTGCCCGAAGAGTGCAGTGTCAAAGTCATCTACCCCGCGCTTCCGATCTGGATTTCGTGCGGCTTCCATTTCCTTGAGTACGAACGGATGGCAGCGAATTGCACCTTGTCCGAAGATGATCAAACTGCGAGTGAGAATGTTGGCTCCCTCGACGGTGATCGCAACCGGCACCACTTGATAGCCGCGACCGAGGTAGTTTTTCGGACCGAGGCAGATGCCTTTACCGCCGTGTACGTCCATGGCGTCGTTCGCGACCATGCGACTCATTTCGGTTACGTGGTACTTCAGCATCGCTGATGGCACTGACGGCTTTTCACCACCGTCGATGGCGCCTGCCGTCACGGATCGTGCGGCGTCCATGGTGTAGGTGAGCCCGACCATTCTAGCGATGACACTCTCGATGCCTTCGAATTGCCCCACCGGCATGTTGAATTGCCGACGGATACGCGAGTAGGCACCGGTAGCGAAGACAGCCGCTTTACCCCCGCCCGTTCCGCTCGAGGGCAAAGAAATGCAACGTCCGACCGACAACTGCTCAACCAGCATTCGCCAGCCTTGCCCAGCCATCTTAGGTCCACCGATGATGAATTCGAGCGGTACAAAAACGTTTTCGCCCTGGATGGGGCCATTCTGGAATGGCACGTTGAGAGGGAAGTGTCGTCGCCCGATCGAAACGCCCGCTGTGTTGCGCGGAATCAATGCACAGGTGATACCGATATCCTCACGATCACCGAGCAGTCGTTCCGGATCAAACAATCGGAATGCGAGACCGATGACGGTCGCCACCGGAGCGAGTGTGATGTAGCGCTTGGAGAAGTTCAGACGGATGCCAACGATCTCCTGTCCTTGCCAGTGCCCGCGACAGATCACACCCGTATCAGGCAATGAGGCCGCGTCGGAGCCAGCACGTGGACCCGTGAGTGCAAAGCAAGGGATGTCTTCCCCACGGGCGAGACGTGGGAGGTAATGATTTTTTTGTTCTTCGGTTCCGTAGTGCTGTAGTAGCTCTCCCGGACCGAGCGAGTTGGGAACCGCGACCGTCGAGGAGACCACGGCGCTGCGACTCGACAGTTTGGCGAGCACACACGAGTGAGCGTAAGCGGAAAATTCCAGTCCGCCGTACTTCTTCTGGATGATCATCGAGAAGAAGCCTTGGTTTTTCAGAAACTCCCAAATTTCTGGCGGCATGTCGCCACGACGGTGCGTAATGTCGAAGTCGTCGATCATGCGGCACAGTTCTTCGCAGGGACCGTCGAGGAAGGCCTGCTCCTCAGCGGTAAGTCGCGGTGTCTTGGCGCCGAGCAACTTCGACCAGTTCGGATTGCCGGTGAATAGTTCGCCGTCCCACCAAACGGTACCGGCTTCGAGTGCCTCGCGTTCGGTGGATGACATCGACGGCAACATACGTCGATAGATCTTCATGAACGGCCGCGTGATTACGGCTTTTCGCAGCGGATGGATGTTGAACGCCACCAACACAAAGAAGAGGAGCCAAAGAATCCCCTTCCAGATGCCCGCCGGATCGCCGGCAGCGCTGTAGGCAGTCAACAAAACGAAGAACGTGGCCGTGAAGGCCAGCAAGCTGAGTCGCTTATAGGCGAGATACAGCACAGCTGCCACGAATAGCAGAGCGATGATGCCGCCGGTCGCAGTGAGCGCCCAGGCAGCGAGGAGGGCCAAGGTGATGGAGATGATCGCGTTAGTCATAGCGATAGCCTACAAGAGGTCGGGCAAAAAAAGAGGGGCCGCTAGGCCCCTCCCGATGAAGATCCTGTGGGACCTTCTGTATCAGCCGAGCAGGTCCTTCACGCCGTCGCGCTCTTCCAGCAACTCCTTGTGCGTTGCATCCATGCGCTGACGGCTGAATTCGTCGATCGCGAGGCCCTGCACGATCTGGTAGTCGCCCCCCCTGCACGTGACGGGGTAACCGTATATCACGCCCGCCGGGATCCCGTAGCTGCCGTCGGAGGGAACGGCCATGCTGACCCAGTCGCCTTC
>JALRHE010000003.1 GCA_023253235.1 Steroidobacteraceae bacterium | reverse complement strand
ATACCTTCGCCATGATTTTCGTAATCGTGGTGCGATACCCAACCTGCATGACCTTGGGCTTTTCCAAAATTGGCGCAGCGCTTGCCCGTATCGGCGTCGAGCGCATATAGCCGCCCCGAATCGCCATTGCGAAAAATACGTCGTGCACAGGCGCTCGTCTGCGACTCGGTCGATTCCGCCCAGTACGCGACGCCACGACATCGCATCGGACGATCTGGCGCCGCACTGATTCCTTCGCGATGCGGATCAAAGATCCAGCGCTCACGTCCGGTGCGCGGATCCAGTGCAAAGACCCGGTTCAGCGGCGTGCAGAAATACAGCGTGTCGTTCACGTGTAGCGGCGTCGTCTGCAAGATCGTGCCGTTCGGGCTTGGCGCGTCGATCACATCCCCTGAGCGGTGCGTCCAGATTCGCTTGAGTTGCTTGACGTTTTTCGGGTCGATTTGGGTCAGTGGCGAGTGCTGACTGCCGCCGGGGTCGCGTCCAAAAGAGGGCCAATCCGCTGCAGCAGGCACGACGGGCGCGCCCAGCAAGAACGCGAACGCCCACACACGAACCAAAGCGGATCTCAACTCACGCACTCTCGGGGCCATAGCGCTCACTCAAGGAACCTCGGTAAGTCCAATCACGCGGCGTCACGATTTCGTGACTCGTACTCTCAAGCAGCCGACACGCTGCCACCATCGAACGATCATCGTCGATCGTGACATGCCCGTAATCCAACCAATCGCAAAGAGTGGTGATACCGGCACGTTGATCCACGACGGCAAAATCTTTCGCCATGCCGTTGACCTCATCGACGTATTCGAGTCCGGCTTCCATGAGCGCCATGACGAACTGCTGACACTGCTCGGAGTCGGTGAAGCCCACACGGGCAATCTCGCCATCATCACAGAGCGTCGGTTGCGGCAACTGCGCAAGCAGCGCCTCCCAACCACCTTGAAATCGACCCTCGATCGCGCTGCGACGGATGACGACAGAGAGCCCTTCGATTAGTACCGCCATGGCGTGAGTCTAGCGTCAACGACGCAACAACACCCAAGCACTCGCAACGATGACGAGTAAAACGGTCAAGACGATCACAGCCCACCAACGCGCGGGACGGTGATCGGTGTCGGTATCGCCGCGAACTTCAGCAGCAGCTGCACGCACGAGCCGCGCATCGATCTGGTGTCGATTGCCGACATAGGCTGCCAGCATGGCGCGATCAGCGATGATGTTGATGAGCCGAGGAAATCCACCGGAGACCCGATGCAAGCTGCGTAATGCCCGCGGCGTGAAAATCTCACTTTTCGCGCCGGCAACCCGCAGCCGATGTCGTACGTAGGCCGCCGACTCATCGACAGCGAGCGGCGCCAAGTGATAGCGGCCGGTGATTCGCTGTGCGACTTGTCGCAAGTCCTCGCGCGCCAACAGCTCGCGCAACTCCGGTTGCCCGATCAGGATGATCTGCAGCAGTTTCCGGGTCGGTGTTTCGAGATTGGTCAGCAGTCGGACTTGTTCGAGCACATCGCGCTCGAGCAAATGAGCCTCATCGATGAGTACGGCAACACGCCGACCGGCCGTGTTGGCCGCCAGCAGTCGCGCCGTGAGCGCATCCATCAACTGCTTGACGCTGTCGCGCGCCGAAGTATCGACGGTCACTCCGAGCTCCTCGCAGATCGTCAGCAGAAACTCGTTGACCGTAACGCGTGGATTGAGAATCAAGGCGACATCGACATCGGGTAATTGCCGCGCAAGCAAAGAGCGCACGAGCGTCGTCTTACCCGTGCCCACCTCCCCGGTCAGTTGGATGAAACCGCCAGCACCACTGACGCCATAGACGAGGTGAGCGAGCGCATCCGCATGTCGCGCGCTCGGAAAGAGATAGCGTGGATCCGGCGTGATGGCGAACGGGTTCTCATCCAGCCGGAAGAAACCGAGATACACGCGATCGCTCAGCGTTCCGGCGGAACGTAAACGCAGGGCTGTCCCGACTTCACGAGGGCGCGACAGATCTCTCTCGCGCGCGCCTCGCTCACGACACTCGCTTGCAGGCGGTGGATGGGGCCATTGGAGCCCGCACCGGAGACCACCTGCGAGACGAGGCCCTGCAGCTCAGGATATCGCTCACGCGCACTCCGCCAGCCCTCGAGCGCCTTGTCACGCGAGGAGAAAGCGCCTAGCTGAATACGGTGTTCGACCGGGCTCAGCGCAGAAGGCGACGCGGCCGATTGAGCCGCCGGTTGACCTGCCGGTAAGGCCGGAAGTTTCGCAGGCTCCGCAGGCAACATCGCCGGCGGCGGCGACGGCTCGATAGGTTCGATCGGTTCGATCGCCGCAGGACCCAATACTCCCGGCGTCGATAAAAAGTTTTGAAGTCGTACCCGAGCCTCCCGAACCCAGCGACCTTTGGGGTGGGTATTGATGAAGTTTCGGTAGGCTTCAGCGGTATCTGCTTCTGAAGCGGATAGCCAATCGCGCTGCTCGATAAGATCGGTGAGGCGGCGTTGTGCAACCGGCGCGTATTGACTCTCTGGATATTGCTCGAGAAAAGCCTCGTAGCTCTCGATGGTGTCGGCGCGCTGCGTACTACGCCACTCCTGCAAATCGCTGCACGCAGCCAGGGTCATCAGCGCGACCGAAGAAAACAATCCGACCCAGCGGCGAGATGAACTATCCATGGCTGCGATTCTAGGGATCGATCTCGGTGAGCACCAGTCGATCGATCCACCCGGGACCCGTGAAGGACTCAAAAAAACCGCAATGACCACCGGTCGCGGTTGTCATGATTTTGAGTGCGGGCGGCCGCGCGATACGCGCAAGGTCGGCTGCAGGGATGATGGGATCGTCGAGCGCCGTGACGAGTGTCGAGGGCACCACGAGATTCGCCAACCGATCGCCCGTGATCGCATAACCTGCGAAATAGTCCTCAACCCGCGGATAACCCGCATGCGACAAGACGAGCTCATGCGTCATGCGGCGCAAATCCTGCGACGCCATCAATTCGTCGAGATCAAACTCACCAGGCCAAGCCTGTTGTTTGCGCCGCAGAGAGCGCGACCACTTTCGGACGAAATACCATCGGTACAGCAGCGCACCGTGCTCGAGCGCATCGAGTGTCACCGCCGGATCGAGCACGGGTGAAATCCCGATCGCCCGATGAATCCGCAAATGTGCTCGCGGCGCCTGTGCCGCTACGCGCAGCATGAAGTTACCGCCTAGGGAAAAACCCGCCAGTACCAGCCTATCCTTGACGAAGCGGGACTGGATTTCCTGGATTGCTCCGACGACTTCACCGAGACGACAGGAGTGGAACAACTCGCGATTCAGATGGTGGGTGTCGCCGTGATCGCGCAAGTTCAGCCGTACGACATCGAAACCCTGCTCGTGCAGCGACTGCGCCAACGAGAGAACATACAAGGATTGCGCACTGCCCTCCCAACCATGCAACAGCACCACCAGCGTGGGCCTTTTGTCGAGATTGGGCGACACCGCCGGCGAATAAAATGCCTGCAGGCGCACGCCATCGCCACACTCGAGCAGATGCTCCCGACTCGCAGCGAGCATCGGCGCAGCCCGACGCTCCACGAAGGGGCGTCGCCCTGGAAAACTCGGCAAAATCGACTGCAGATGCTGGCCGCGCAACCACCAGCTCGGCTCGAAAGTCATCCCGTCAATCACGCAAGCCGGCGCTACGACTCATCAGCTGCAGGGCGATGAAGAACAACACCACGACCGAGAGACTCATGATGGCGAAGGCTGCCAACACATCCACGTCACTACGACCAAGAAAGCCGTAACGAAAGGCATTCACCATGTGCAGGATGGGATTGGCGTACGAGAGAGTACGCGCCCACTCGGGCAATAAATTGATGGAGTAGAAGACCCCACCAAAATAGGTCAGCGGGGTGAGGATGAAGGTTGGAATCCAGTTAACCTGATCAAAATTCTTGGCGAACACGCCATTGATGAGTCCAGCCAGCGAGAAAATCATCGCCGTCAAAAAAACCGCCATGAAAATCGACAGCAGATGCTGCACAGGCAAGTGCGTGAAGAACAAGGTCACGATGGTGACTGCGAGTCCAACCAAGAGACCTCGCAACACTCCGCCGCCGACATAGCCGAGCACGATCACCCAGTTTGGCAGTGGCGACACCAAGACTTCTTCGAGATAGCGTCCAAACTTGGCGCCGTAAAAAGACGAGGACACATTGGCGTAGGAATTGGTGATGACGGCCATCATGATGAGACCGGGTGCGATGTACTGCATGTAATCCGTGCCGTCCATCGAACCGATGCGCCCACCGATCAACGAACCGAAAATCACGAAATAGAGCGCCGCCGTGACGACGGAAGGAACGATCGTCTGCCCCCAGATACGCAGAATGCGGCCAAACTCTCGCAGGATGATGGTCTTAAAGCCGATCCATCGCGCTCGCGTGATCGCCTCGCTCATGCTGGCGCTCCGGATTTGTCGACGAGACGCATAAAGATCTCCTCGAGGCGATTCACCTTGTTACGCATCGAGAGCACCTGCACTCCATCGGCCGAGAGCTGGGTGAACAATTCGTTCAGATTTCGATCCTTGCTGACTTCGACTTCGAGCGTTTGCGGATCGATCAGGGTCAACTCGTAACCTGCCACCTGAGGTGCCGTACCGATCGGTGCACGCAAACTGAGTACGAACGACTCGGTATGCAGCTTGCGCAACAAGCTGTCCATCCGATCGGCCTCGGCGATCTGTCCGCGATCGATGATGGCGATGTTGCGACAGAGGGATTCGGCTTCTTCGAGATAGTGCGTCGTCAAGATGATGGTCGTCCCGCGCGCGTTCAGTTCGCGCAAAAACTCCCACATCGAACGCCGGATCTCGATGTCGACACCAGCCGTTGGTTCATCGAGGATCAACAAGCGCGGCTCGTGCATCAAGGCCCGCGCGATCATCAACCGGCGCTTCATGCCGCCCGAGAGGGTTCGCGACATCTTGTGACGCTTGTCCCAAAGCGACAGAGCCGTCAGATATTTCTCGGCTCGCTCGCGCGCTACCGATCGTGGGATGCCGTAGAAACCCGCCTGGTTGACGACAATAGTCTCCGGCGTTTCGAACTGGTTGAGATTCAGCTCCTGCGGCACGACACCGATGCAGGCTTTGGCCGCCTCGAGATCGCCGTCAAGATCGTGGCCGAAAACCGAGATCCGACCTGCCGACTTGCTGACGAGCGAAGTACAGATACCGATCAGGGTGCTCTTGCCCGCGCCGTTTGGCCCGAGCAGGGCAAAAAAGTCTCCCTCGGCGACATCGAGATCGATGCCTTTGAGGGCTTGGACGCCGTTGCGGTACTGTTTGACGAGACCGCGAACCTCAAGTGCTTGCATGCGGCGCAGAAGATACCACGACGGAGCCGTTTTTCGCGGGCGAGCTCACACAGAGGCCGCAGGGCGCGACAGGGATGCCAAACGCTGCACCCCCGCGTAGGTGGTTTGCCAGAGCCGGCGTTGATCTGCGGCATTGGCCGCCTCAAGGCGGCGCCCCCAGAACCAAGGATCGGCATGCCAACGCAGGCGCAGTCCGCCGCGGTTGCGATCGGCTAGAGGATCGAGCTCGGGCAAGGGAACTGCACGCAATCGCTCCACCGCCTGGGGCGACAAACCCAGCAGCAACGTGGCCGCAACGGCCCTGCCCCGACATACCTGCCACGCGAAATGACAGAGCAAGCGGACATAGTCTCGGCCCGGCGCGGTCGACCAGATGTCTTGATGATCATTAGATAGATTATTCGACCTCTCGACGTCGAACGATGCAATCGGATCGAACGGCAGTTCAAACAAAAGATAAGGCGCCTCTGCAACCTGTTTCAGAGAAATCTCGTTGAGACCACTCCACAGATCTCGATCAGCGCAGGCGACGATGGTTGACGCAGGGTCACTGCCGATCAAATTTTGGCGGATCAGGTTTAAGCCTCGAAAATTGAGATCACCAACCTGGCGAATGATTTCGCGATCGACGCTGTGGGTGAAATCGGTTTCGGTAGGTTCTTTCATGCATTCCTCCGTTGTTTGACGAAAAATGATGGCCGAGTGCGCCTTGGAATGCAGCCTGAGTTTTGGGATATTTTGAGCGCAAATACCACTCATATTGAATGCATCGGGGGTTGTCATGCGTGTCACTGATGATCGTTACCGTCGCGATCGCTCGCGTCTCGAGCTCGCTCTTCGCCTCGTCAAACACGAGGCGCGCACCCAAACCATCAGACAGTGGACCGGCCTCAGCGATGATCGCGTTCGCAAACTGATCCGCTCCTACATCCGACCCGGCGCAGCCATCCGCCGTCATCGTGGCAAATCACCGCAGCAGGTCGGATTCTTCCTTCGATCGGCGCAGCTCGACCATGACACGCACGTACTCGCTGCGATGCTCGTCTTGTTCGGCGTACTGCCGACCCGACAACGTTCGGCGGCACCACGTCGCTCTGCACCGATCCAACAAGGACGACTGCTCTGCGATGCCTTCGATGCTTACACGCGCATCGTCGAAGGTGCCCGCATCGACTTCGAGCGCGCGGCCTTTCTCGCCGACGCATTGAGCATGGGCGACGAAATCCGATTGCAATGGTGCGAGCATTGCGGCGGGGTCAACGTGATCGAAGCGTTGCGCTTGCGTGAAGTCGAATGTCGCGCTTGCAGCCAGATGTTGCCGCTGCAGCGCCTCGGCAGAGCGACGCGCGCGATGGCACGTCCGCCTGTTACAATTGGCAACCGAACAGGGCTCTGAATCCGAACGAGGTCGTTTCCGTTTCAGCGCGCCCGGATCTCGCCATGCGCGCTTTGCCAGAACACCTGCAACCCAATTTCCTAGCCGGGCCGTACATCGATCGCCGCGCGCATTTGCGTGAGGTTTCGGATTGGCAAGCCGAGGCGCGAGGAGATCCGTCTGCACGGTTTCTGTTGAGCCGGGGGACGACGCTCGCCGTCGATATGAACCCCCTGCGGGCCGCATTCGTCGATCATCGTCATCCGCTCGTGCAAAAGGCAGCGGATTCATCCATGGTTCTGCTGGGCTGGTTCGAAGAGACCCGCTGCGTGCTCATCCAGATCGATGAATCGGACGAAGCACCCATCGAGTTGCGATTCGAGGAACTACGCCCGCTAGCTTCAGAACTCGATGCCGCAGAAGCTGGCTTGCTGGCCTATGCGCGTGCCTTGATTCATTGGCAAAAACGTCATCGTTACTGCGGTATTTGTGGCGCGCCGAACGAACCTCGACGCGGCGGGCATGTCATGCACTGCAGCAATCCGAGCTGCGGCGCCGATTCCTTTCCCCGAATCGACCCCGCCATCATCGTACTCGTCACCGACGGCGATCGAGCGTTGCTCGGTCGACAGGCCTCCTGGGCTCCGAATCGCTATTCGACCATCGCCGGATTCGTGGAACCCGGCGAGAGTCTCGAAGACGCCGTTGCACGCGAAGTGCTAGAAGAGACCGGCGTGATCATCACCCACTGCCGCTACCACTCCTCGCAGCCCTGGCCGTTCCCCTCCTCGCTGATGCTCGGCTACATGGCAACAGCCGTTCCGGGATCTCCGGCAATGGCAGGTGACGAACTGGAAGATGCGCGCTGGTTCAGCCGTGAGGATATTCGCGATGGTCGCGCCATTCTGCCGCCCGTCACCTCCATCTCGCGACGCTTGATCACGCACTGGCTCGACGCCGAACCACGCTGAGCAACGCGTCATGTGTCTCGCCGCCGTTGCGTTCGATGCGCACCCAGACTACCTCGCGGTAGTAGTGGCCAATCGGGACGAGTTCCATGCGCGGCCCGCAGCGCCGCTCGCCCTCTGGCAGGATCGACCGAGCATTCTGGCGGGTCGCGATCTGCAGGCGGGCGGCACTTGGATGGGGTTCGAGCAACGATCGCGGTTTGGTCTCGTGACCAACTTCCGCGAAACCTTGAAAATGCCTCAAGCGCCAACTCGAGGCGATCTCGTCCCCGACTTCCTGACGAGTTCGGAATCGGCAGAAGCTCATCTCAGTGCGCTCGCGTACCAAGCGAATCGATACGCGGGGTTCAATCTGTTACTGCATGATGGAGATGCGCTTTGGTACGCCAGTAATCGCGATGCCCAGTTTGCGCGACGATTACCCGCTGGCATACATGCACTGAGCAATC